>JARIHB010000028.1 GCA_029288515.1 Candidatus Saccharimonadota bacterium
GACAGGCCCAGGTTATTGACGACACCCAGCACAAGACAATCGCCTACGTCACTACCGTAAGCAGCAAAGCTGCCAAGGGTACGATGACTGAACGCGCCGCTTGGGTCGGCGAAGAAGTCGCCAAGAAGGCGCAGGCCGCCAAGGTGAAGCAAGTTGTCTTCGACCGCGGCAGCCACATTTATCATGGCCGCGTTGCCGCATTGGCTGACGCTGCCCGTAACGCAGGACTGGAGTTCTAACCATGGCTGAGAATACAGATATCGCAGCTGCTGCCGCCGAACAAGCTGCACAATCCCAGAACGACCGTCGTGGCGGTGGCCGCGGACAGGGTCGTGGGCAAGGTGGTCCTCGTGGCCGCCGCCCGGAAGTTGCTCCGGAAGAAAAGCAATTTGACGAGCGCGTTGTACATATCGACCGCGTGGCTCGCGTGGTAAAGGGCGGTCGTCGTTTCCGTTTCCGCGCGTTGGTTGTGGTTGGTGACCGCAAGAACCGCGTGGGCGTAGGCACCGCCAAGGGCGCGGACGTAACCGCAGCGGTTACCAAGGCTACCGAGATTGCTAAGAAACACTTCGTAACCGTGCCGACTCACAACGGTACTATTCCGCACGAGGCTCAGGCCAAGGTGAGCGGCGCCCGCATTCTTATCAAGCCAGCTAGCGCCGGTACCGGTTTGATTGCCGGTGGCGTAGTGCGCACCGTGCTGGAAGTGGCCGGCATAAGCAACGCCCTCAGCAAGTCGCTTGGTTCAACCAACAAGACGAACACGGCGTACGCTACAATTGCAGCCCTGCAGTCTATCGTTCCGGCCAGCCAGTGGATTACAAAGAAGGCTGCCACTGAAAAGCCGGCTAAGAAAGCAGCTGCCAAGAAGGTGGAGGCCTAAGCCATGAAGATCAACGAACTGAACGTACAGAAGAAGAAGTCTGCAAAGCGCGTGGGCCGAGGTATTGCCGCCGGCCAGGGTAAAACTGCCGGCCGCGGTACCAAGGGTCAGCTGGCTCGTACCGGTTCCAAGAAGAAACCAGGTTTTGAAGGTGGTCAGAACCCGCTCATGCAGCGTTTGCCCAAGCTTCCGGGCTTCCGCTCGTTCAAGACTAAAGCAGAGGTCGTGTACACCGGTCAGCTCGACCGTTTTGCCGGCCACAGTGCCGACGCTCAGGCGTTTGCCGACGCTGGCCTGGTATCTAACCCGTTCGTAAAGGTTAAGGTTATTGCCCGCGGCGACGTTACCAAAAAGGTAACCGTTAAGGCGCAGGGCATCAGCGCCAGCGCACTGGCGGCTGTGCAAAAGGCTGGCGGCAGCTTTGAAAAAGTTGCTGTCAACGCTCGCCCGGCTTCTGTCAAGAAGACTGAAAAGAAAGAGAAGAAGGCTGCCAAGGCTGAAAAAGCCGCCTAAGCTGGCTCATGCTTCTACAAACACCCGCTCATTGCAGCGGGTGTTTTCTGTAGGCGTATATTGATTTATATAGACAACCATGGTATAGTATATAAAATATGAGTAAAGAAACGTTTGCAAATCCTCGTCCTCTGAAGCGTATACTGGCCACCGCTGGCGTGGCGGGTGCGCTTTTGCTAACGCATACTGCTTGTGATGACGGCGAGCGCAGCAATTCGGCAGCCGCCCAGAGTGCGGCCAACAATGCAGCAGCGTGGGAAGCTGTGACTGAGCAAGTTACGCAGTTTAATGCGGATTTTGATGCCTGTGACCCAAATAAGCCGCAACAGACGGTAGCTATCTCGTTTGAAATGAATAACCGCGATGCGGCAGTGCGCGGTGATGATTCCGCATGGCGTCCAGCACCCCGGTATAGCGACCTCGGCAATCAGTGGTTTCCTGATGAATTTAGTGTAAACACTACGGTTACATACACAAATTCTGCCTATACAGAGCAGGCTCAGGCAGACGCCGCGATTATTGAAGCCCGGGCGGTCAGCTTAAGCGGGGCTAAAGAGGGAATCGTTGCAACCAGGCAAGTACCAGCCCTGCAAAGCGGGCTTGTGTCGCCGCCCTTTGACGCCACTGTAGATTACATCCGTAACGGCGTGTGCCCGTTGTAGATCCAGGCTGTGTATTTCTGTCATTATTTGTTCGTCGACCGTTGCGGCTTGTACAATGCGCGTGACGCCGGCTGCTATATTCTGTATACTAGTGTTCAAGTACAAACGAACAGAGTAGAGACAGGTACATGAACTGGAAAATTATTTGGAAATCGCTTGGCCATAAAGATATGCGTAAGCGTATTCTGGCGGTCCTGGCAATTTTGTTAGTATTTCGTATCCTGGCGCACATTCCCGTGCCCCTGGCCGATCCTGAGACGCTAAAGCAGGTGCTGAATAACCTATTTACATCGTCTAATACGCCCCAGCTGCTTAGTTTTATTAACATCCTGTCGGGTGGAGCATTAGCTAATTTTTCTATTATGATCGCCGGCCTGGGGCCGTACATTAACGCCTCCATTATTATGCAGTTGCTTACCAAGGCCATTCCAAAGCTGGAAGCCCTGCGCAAAGAAGGCGAATACGGCCAGCGTAAGATTAACCAGTACACGCGGGTACTTACTTTTCCATTGGCTATTTTGCAGTCTATCGGTGCCATTTATTTGGTGCGCCAAACAGCGAGCCAGGTAGGCGGCATCGGTGACATTACCGCCGGAGCCGGACTGGAGCAGTGGATTCTCATGGTTGCGTCGCTCACCGGCGCTTCAATGCTGCTGATGTGGCTGGGCGAGCTCATTACCGAGCGTAGTATCGGTAACGGTATCTCACTGCTTATCACGGTGGGCATTGTGAGCGGTTTGCCGTCGACGGTCAGCTCGCTGGTGGGCTCGGTGTTTGATAAAACAAGTACCTGGACTATTTTTGGCCATAACTTCCATATGAGCGCCAAGGCCTTTACGCTCGCCGCCATACTGGCTGCGGCGGTTATAGTAGTAACCTGGATGGTGGTGAAGCTCAATGAAGCTGCCAGACGTATCACCATCAATTACGCTAAGCGTGTGCAGGGGAATCGTACCTATGGCGGTGTGACAACAGTACTGCCCGTTAAGCTCATAAGCGCTGGCGTTGTGCCTATCATCTTTGCGGTAGCTTTTTTAAGTGTGCCGAGTTTTGTGGGGCAACTGCTTACTTCTAATCACAGCGAGCGCTTACAGCACCTGGGCAGCAACCTGGTTACCTGGTTCCAGACGCCATCGGCAACGACGTTCGCGGCATACGGCTGGAAGGCGTACATTTACCCGGCAGCTTACTTCCTATTGGTATTTATCTTTACCTTTTTCTATACCAGTGTCACGTTCAACAGCAAAGAGATTGCCGAGAACCTGCAAAAGCAAGGGGGCTTTATTGAAGGCGTGCGTTCTGGTTTACAAACCGAAAAACACCTGAGCCGTACGGTGAATCGCCTCACGCTCTTTGGCGCCTTTGCCTTGGGCTTGTTGGCTCTGCTGCCGATTGTGGCGCAGATGTTCTACAACGGAAATATTGCCATTGGCGGTACCAGCGTTTTGATCTTGGTATCAGTATCACTTGAAACCCTGCGCGCTGTTGAATCCCGCGCCCTGATGGTGACGTACGACCAATACGCCCAGCCAGATTTCTTCCATGAAATGGAAGAAAAAGATATCGAGAACCCCAAGAAGCGTTTCTTCAGTAAGCTGCCGTTCGTCAGCAAGCTTGGCCGCAATAAAAACGCCAACGATGAGTAAATAACGCCGTTGCAATCGCGCCAGCCTTACGAGATGAAATGTTGTAATTTATTACTATAGTTAGTATAGTATTTTTATACATCGTGATGAAACAGCTTGAGATATGCCCGCCCGGCCACATTGCGGTGGTTACCGATGTTCATACCAATGAGTGGACGAGCGGGAATAAATATGATTTGTATAGTACGGTAAAAGAGACTCCTATTAAGGGCGTGTGGGTAGTTCGTGGTAACGAGCTGACGCTCGAGCGTAATCGTCAAACCGGTGCCAATAGGCGTTTTACTGATGTTAATATGCAGCAGATCACCCCCCGGTACGCGTCTGTGCACCCCGACTATTATGAAGTGAGGCGG
>JARIHB010000046.1 GCA_029288515.1 Candidatus Saccharimonadota bacterium
GGTTGCCGTTGCACATAATAAGCGCACCGCGCGGGCCGCGCAGTGTTTTGTGCGTCGTGGTAGTAATAACGTCTGCGATACCTGCTGGCGATGGGTGCACGCCCGCCACTACCAGCCCGGCAATATGCGAAATATCGGCAATCAGAAATGCATCAACCGTATCAGCAATGGCGCGCAGCTTTTGCCAGTCAAAAATACGGGGATAGGCAGTTGCGCCCACAAATATAAGCTTTGGCTTGTTCTCTGTTACCAATACTGCCATCGCATCATAATCAAGATAGCCATCCTTACCGGTGTTATACTGCACCGAATTAAACCACTTACCAGAAAAGTTTACCTTCAGCCCATGGGTCATGTGACCGCCAAAATACAAAGCCATCCCCATTACCGTGTCGCCGGGGTCAGCCAACGCAAAGTACACCGCCATGTTGGCCGGCGAACCGGAATACGGCTGTACATTAGCGTGCGACACGCCAAACAGCTGCTTCGCCCGGTCGCGGGCCAGATTTTCTACTTTATCTACAAACTCGCAGCCACCATAGTAGCGCATGCCCGGATACCCCTCGGAGTATTTGTCGGTTAGCCGCGAGCCTAAGGCTTTCAACACCGCGCCAGACGTATGGTTCTCGGACGGAATCATCTCCAGCCCGTCGTGCTGGCGTTTCGTTTCGGCGGCAATCAGTTGTTCAATTTCATCATCAATCATAAGATCCCTCTTTTAGTGCATAGTTTCAACCAGTATTGCCACCGTCGCTAGATCATATTCCTATTGTACCAAGCTATGCCAGACATGGTAAACGAACGGCTGCTGTATTTTTCTCCCGAATGGTGCATAAGCATATTAAATTGCTTTTTAATATCATGTGTGATATCTTTAAGGGGTTATGGACACAGCATCAAACGAGAAAATTGGTAATTTAATAGCACATATCCGTCAAGAACGTGGCCTCACCCAGGCTGAATTCGCGAAACGACTCAGCACGAGTCAATCGGCCGTCAACCGTATGGAGCACGGCAAACAGAATCTCACCTTAGAAACGCTCGCCCACATAAGCGACGTTCTCAACAAGCAGCTTATCTCCTTAAACGGCCAGGGCGTTAACCTCCGTATTGAAGGCGGCCACGAGTTACATGGCGAAATAACCCTTAAAACCAGTAAGAACGCTGCCGTGGGCTTACTCTGTGCCAGCCTGCTCAACTACGGTACTACTAAATTCATAAACTTCCCTAAAATTGAGGAAGTTTTTCGTATTATCGAAGTGCTGCAAAGTATTGGCGTACAGGTAAAGTGGGTGAACGACACCGACCTTGAAATCCGCCGTCCTGCCGAGCTTCGTATGCAGGATATAAATGCCCAAGCCGCCCGCAAGACACGCTCTGTCCTGATGATGCTAGGCCCCCTGATGCACGACCTCTCGCACTTCAAAATCCCCTACTCCGGGGGCTGTAAGCTAGGTACACGCACTGTCCAACCACACCTCTATGCGCTTGAAGAATTCGGTCTCGGCGTCGTTGCCACCCAGGGACATTACGAAATAACCGTCCGCAAAAGGCCGGCTGGCCGGTTTGCGCTCTATGAAACCGGCGATACGGTAACCGAAAATGCTATTTTAGCCGCTTCGCGATTTGCCGAAGAAACGATCATTGAATTTGCCAGCGCCAATTACATGGTGCAAGATGTATGCTTCTTCTTACAGAAACTAGGGGTAAAGATCGACGGCATTGGCAGCGGTACATTACGCATTCGCGGCGTGCCGATGATCAAGAAAAATATCACCTACGCGCCAGCCGAAGATCCTATTGAAGCCATGTTCTTTACATCGGCGGCTGTAACCACTAATTCAAGCATTACTATCCGGCGCGTACCGATCGCCTTCATGACCCTTGAGCTGCTCAAACTGAAAAAGATGGGCCTGAAGGTTGACATAGGCGACCGTTACAAGGCACTGAACGAACACACCGATCTCGTAGACATCACTATTCACAAGCACAACGGCGAATTGCGCGCCCTGCGCGAAAAGCTCCATTCTAACGTCTACCCAGCAATTAATGCCGACAACCTACCCTATTTTGTGCCGATTGCCGGCGTGGCCAAAGGCCGCACCCTCATCCATGACTGGATGTATGAAAACCGGGCCATCTACTACACCGAGATGACAAAAGTGGGCATGCAGGTAGAGCTTGTTGACCCCCACCGTCTATACATTCAGGGGCCGACTACGTTCAATAAAGCCGATGTCGTATGTCCGCCCGCCCTGCGGCCGGCCAGCCTTCTGCTTATCGGCATGTTGGTGGCCGACGGTATCTCCACACTACGCAACATCTACACAATCAACCGCGGCTACGAAGACCTCGCCGACCGCCTGAACTCCCTGGGCGCCCGTATCCAGGTTTTCAACGACATTATATAGCCCCACCACAGCGCGCAGTACGTGCAATAAGAGAGACTAAACGGAAGCGCAGCCGGAAAGCCGAGCTTTTGAGACTACAGGCTCAAAAGTCGGTTTGCCGCGCGTGAGCGGTCTCTCGTTTGCACGTACTGCGCGCTGTGGTGGGGCTAAGAGAATGAGGCTTGTTGGCCAGCGCGGGTGGGCGGAGTCCAGGCGGCTTGGTTAACCTGACTCCTGCGAGCCATCATACGAGGGTTCATCAGACAGCGCACAATCGCGATCACCTGCACCGCGTCCATAATGTAGAACGCAAAGTACAGGAAAGGCGCGTACAGGCTTTTAGCCAGCTTACGTTGAATAGAAGTGTGCTCGTCTGGCCATAGCGTAAGCAGTACGTACAGCGTGATGGTCAGGTAAGCGCCCACGAACAATGCTGTAGTGTGGTATTCGACGCTCAAATATACAATGTAGCCCAAAATAAGAGGCGTGCACAACAGCATAAGCTCACTAAAGAAAGCCATTGGCAGACGATAAAAGGTCAGCGACGCGCTGTACCTGCGGTCTATCCTAAACAGCAGCCGGGCATGGATAAGCAGGTTCTGCATGCTCCCCATCTTCCAACGGTAGCGCTGCTTAAGCAGCTCACGAAAAGTATGAGCGCCCTCAGCCATTGCTACAACATCTGAACCATATACAATGCGGTGTTCTTTGTTGCCTAACGCTACCACCTTCATACTTAAGCCGATGTCCTCGGTTTGCGTATCAGTGCCGTAGTAACCCACCTGCTTCAGAACGTCTTTGCGATAGGTAGAAGCTACGCCGCCCACAATAAATTCACAGTTGGTCATAGTGTAGAATTTCTTTGATCGGTAGCCGATGAGGTGCTCAAATTGCTGCAAAATGCCCAATACTGTCGGCTTATCCATCAGGCGTACGTTCGCGGCCACGCCGACCACCTTAGGGTCGTCAAAGTAGCGTACCGCCCGTTTAATAGCGTCCGGACGCAAAACGCAGTCAGCATCCAACGTCATAATCAGATCGCTCTTGGCGTACTTCTGAATACAGTAGTTCACACCGCCGGCTTTACCGGCACGGTGGTGGCGATTCACCAGGCGCAGGTTAAACTTCGGATATTTCTTTTGGTAGGCGCGAATAATATCGGCGGTTGCGTCGGTGCTGATGTCGTTGTGTACGATAACGCTCACGTGCGGATATTTCGTAAGGCGCACCGACTCCAGGCAGCGCTCAATGCTCAACTCTTCATTGTAGGCAGGGATAACAACTGTTACGTCAGGAAGACGTCCGCGGCGGCGCAGCGTAGCGTGACGGCGATACTGCCAAATGTCATACAAGTTTGCCCCGCCAATATACAGGCCAAGGTGAAACGTATTAATCAACCCGAAGGTCACAAACATGTAGAACAGAATTTCGCCGAAAATATGCATTTATTGAACCTTTGTTAAATCAAATGTAAACAACTGGCGATTTTGGTACCACACACCAGAACAGGTTTGGATGGTAAGTATTGGCGCCCCCTTGTACTCAAATAATGATACATCATTGGGACTGGTCTCGTACGCGGTGCGGAATGTGTATGTAAATGTGTGGCCGTTGGATGTCATAATACTCACCTCATCACCCGGCTTGACCTTATTTAATACATTAAACACGCCGGGGCGGTTGTGCCCATACAAAAACGTGTTACCTTCCCGGTTATTTGGCTGGGGCGTAATCGTAGCATACTGAACTTTATCTTTGGTTAAGGTCCAGGTTTTACTATTTTTATTGTAATACCCATCAATGACCGGTAAATCGATATGCAGAGCCGGAATCTGGATGCGTACCGGTTCGCCGCTCACTAATGCTGGCTGCGCTGAGACAGATGGAGCGGCGGCGGCGATTACAGAAAAAGGCGAAGTAGACACGTGTTCTACGTGCTTACTCCGCCAATATTCTGTAATCGGGCCGATTGCGAGCATCAGTCCCACCCCCATCATTAAAATTCCACCGGTTAAAAGTACGTAAGGTTTTTTCATAGCATGTTCCCTGTAATGGTGCCCAGCTATAACCTTAGAAACGAGCTTTTTAAATTAAGCCCGGTGAGCCTTCTTAGCAACCAGGCGAGCAGCGCTGGTTACTACAGCAACGGCGCCAACAGTCAGGCTAATGATAGCCGTGATAGCCAGTGCGCTGTTACCGTGTGTGTTAGGTAGTACAATCGCTGCAGTTGTGCCGGTTGCAGCACCCAAAAGTCCTTGGTACATCTCTGTAACCTCCCGTTAATCCTCATGTAACACAAGCAACAATGCCCATGCCTCATGTGCGCTATTATACATATTTTTTCCACTTTGTAAAGGATATTAATAAATATAATGTTTACTATTTGTTGAGTATTGTGTATAACTGGTACCGTTTGCCCTCATTCAGGAGGACGGGTATACTAGCAATACTATGCGGATATTGAGGAATTATTCACTATTTGGAGTTCAGAGAGGGTGGGTGCACCACCACGCCGTATTGAGCGGCGGTGTAGCTCTGATACTACTTGGCAGCCTGGGAGGTCTTATGTTTTGGCGGTCACATACCACTACACCTAAAAATCCTTCGCCGGTAACTATGCAGACTACTACTGTAACTTCCGGTGATCTGTTAGACGGGCAGTGGGCATACCTACCCGGTTCGTATCGCGAGAATGGCGGTATTACTATCAAGCCGGCCAACTTAGCCATCGTGGAGCAAGATGGATCTGGCGGCCAATCCAACCCGGCTATTAACGAATATGGTACCTACCTGAAGGGCGCGAGCGATTTTGAGGTAAGCGCTTCTATGCAAAAAGTCACTGACACTGCAAGCGTACAGCTGTATGGCCAGCTCCCGGTTATCGCCGATGAATTTCGCGTGGAACGCAAGAGCGTACAGCTCACCATAACGGGCAACACGCTTGCGGTACGTATTTGGGACGGTTCCAGTCAATCACCGGTCGTCACCCGTTATGCCGATATCCCAAATGGGGGCACGGCAGGCGAGCACCAAGTAACCATCAGTCACCAGCGGGGCAGTCTGCAAATCAGCGTTGACCAACAGCCATTGCTTAATGAGACTGATCGTGCAATTTTTGGCGATGGCAATATTTGGTTCGGGTTTGGAGCCGAAAAGAGCCCATGGTTCCTGAGCAAGCTGACGGCACGCGGATTGAACGGCAAAACCTTCCAGACTGTTGACGCATCAACAGCTAGCATCGCCAGCCCCGCCGCTGACGGTCTACAGCAATTAGCCACCAAAAAACGGCCCGGCTTTACCGTAGGTGCGGCAATGGCCCTCGGTCCAGCCGTAGCTGATCCGTCATATACTCAAGTGGCCTTTGGCGGCCAGTTTGGCGCCGTAACACCGGAAAATGCCATGAAGTGGCAGTTTACCGAGCCCGTACGCGGCCTGTACACCTTCCAGGAAGCTGACGCCCTGGTAAGCCTTGCTGAACGTAATCATATGAAGGTACAGGGGCATACCCTCGTCTTTGCCGAAGGCAACCCGGCATGGGTTCGCCAGCTGCCGGCCAGCGAGCTGGAAAGAGCGATGGTCGACCACATAAAAATCACCGTCGGTCACTTTAAGGGCAAGGTTGCCAGCTGGGACGTCGTAAATGAACCATTTGATGATGACGAATGGGATCAGCTGCGGCCGCATATTTGGTATCAGGCCATGGGCGAGAGTTACATCGCCAAGGCCTTCACTGCCGCCCGCGAAGCCGACCCGAACGCCCTCTTGTTTATGAACGAATACGGCCTTGAGGAAGATGGTGACCGCTGGAACAACTTCCTGGCGCTCGTTACCCGCCTGAAGCAGCAGGGGGTGCCAATTGACGGCGTCGGTTTCCAGGCACATGTGTACGAAGCTGGCGACAAAATAGACACTGCCGTACTGCAGCGTCATATGCAACAGCTAGCGGCCATAGGCGTGAAAGCCCGCATATCAGAGATGGACGTCTACAGCGACGACGGGCCGGCCGTGCAATCCCAACAGTACCATGACGTATTCAATATGTGCTTGAGCGAACCTAACTGTATCAGCTGGACCACATGGGGCGTAAGCGACAAATACGACTACTTTAAAGATGACGATGGCAGTATTCAAACTGGCGAAGACTTTTTATGGAATGCCAAACTGCAGCCTAATCAAGCAGTAACTATGCTGCAATCCATTTTGCGCTAGCTAACAACGTGGCTTAGATTTCGCCGCGCAGGCCGGCCTTCATGCCGCCAACGTATGCCGGCCTCGGTACCGGCTGACCTGCTTTATAGCCCCACGGAGCGTCATTGCCCAAGCTAAAGCTGCCGTCACTGTTGCGCTCAGACGTCATGTAGAACGGCCCGGTTTCAAGGCCCCAGGTGCTAAAAATCTTGACAGTAGGAGATTCCATGATAGCCGCACCGTAGCCGGCAGCAACGATACCCTGGATTTTCTCGCGGTCGGCAGCGAAGTCGTCGCTGATATCAATGCTGAATTCAGTAATGTCCGCCTCAAGGCCAGCAGCAGCGAACTCCTTAAAGACAGTCTTTATCTCATCATGGGCGTATGAGGCGTCAAAACGGCCAGTGTCGTCGTTAAAGTAATCGGCGATATCGCCACTGTTCTCACCGTCTTCTTTGCCGAGGTCAAGATGTGCCTGCAGACCAACCGCATCAGCCCAGCCATTGGCAGCGATTGGCTTCACAATATCAATGAATGCCTGACGGCGTTCTTTATCTGTTTCAAGGCCGTTTTCGTTAATACGCACCCGCTTGGCGCCCGCCTCTTTGGCAGTTTTACATGCAAACGCAATGTATTCGGTGCTATTGCCGAACGCCTTAAACCAGTCGTGTTCCCGTGGCTTCGTGGCATCATCATCGCCCGTGTCGGCCATTGGCTCGTTCACCACATCCCAGGTGTGAACGTCATTTTTGTAGCGGCCCACGAATGCCTTGATATAGTGCTCCATGAAGTTCTGGGCGGCGGCTTTATCACCGCGCTTCGCGCAGTCACGCAAGAAGTCCTGAGTGGCCTCAGACATAGCTTCGCCGAATATCAATGTATGCATTTCTATGGCCCGGCCGTTACGCTTGGCCAGGTCAACAAAAGCGTCTACTTCCTGCCAGTTAAAGTCTTCCGGCTTCAGGTTCCCTTGCTTGTCCGGGCCGCCCGGCAGTACGGCTTGCATCTTGGCGAGCATTTCCGGCTTTAGGCCACCGACATGTTCCATAAGAGGCGCAGTCGAATCGAGCGATCCAAGGTCGATAGCCGTACCGATAATAAGGTCGTTGCGGCCGTGCGCTCGTGCAATGCCCTGAAGACCATTCGGAGATACATCCGGCAGCTTGCGCTTGCTGGTATCGTTTACTTCAACCGGGCCATTACCGGTGGCGTAGACGTCCAGGGTGTCGAGCCGGAAATCACCATCGGCGCCAAACAGCACCTGCTTGGACTTCTTGAACATACTGGTTGTAATAACCTTTTGGGCAGCACCGCTGCCAACAATAACCTTGCCCCCTTCCTGACGAACCCAGATGTCGGTATGATCACCACCGGCCTTAGCATCGAGTATAAACGTATCGTCAGGCTGTTCCAGCTTGCCGTCCCACACATCGATAGTTATACGGCCACCCTGTACGCTCACGCCAATGCCAGGCATATGAAAAAGATCTTCGTCAAGCGTAATGTCAGGCTTGCTATGGAAGAACAGTGAAGCCTTTTCTGACGTAACGTTACTGATGCGGGCAGCGATGCCAAAGTCGTTGCCGTTAGTGTCAACGCGCGGCCCAGAACGCATAATAGGCGGGTTGGGTATATAGCCATCGTCGTCGACCTTACGGATAGCAAAGCCGCTCGCCTTAATATCCATGCTGCCATTGGGACCCGGTTTGGCGCCCAACAGATACCAGCTGTCGGTGATGAGTTTTTCGTGCTTGGCACCATTAAACGCTTCAGGCAGGTGCATGTTGGTTGTTTCGGGCAGTGTGATGCCGCCCTGGGTGCCCCCTTCAAATGTGGGGTGTGCTTCAGGGCCATCGCCTCCCCACCAGCCTTCTATCTTACCCAGCGCGGCCACGCCTAAAGCACCAGCACCCGCCGCTACCGCAGCTACACCGATAATTACATTACGGCGAGTCGGGTCAAAGTCCTGACGATGTTGTCCTTCCATGTTATTTGTGCCTCATTAATTACTCAAATTTAATATTATAATATATTTGCTACTCTTAAGCAATTCTCTCCTACGTACACATGGGCACAGGCCATCTATAAGATAGCTTATTGCGAGCGATAAGGATAAGCGTACATTAGGATATGCTACACATTAACTAAAGGGAGGGCCTATGAAAAAGATTTTAATTACAGCGGCGACCACTGTATTCACCATTGCTCCGGCTGCTGCGGCACACGCCAGCACTGGAAGCGACAGCTATGGAGGTAACGGTACGAATACCACTATTGCAGCAACCGAAAACCAAGGATATTCCACGGCCAGTAGCACTAATAGCGGGGCTAACGCATCGGTAGCGCAGTACAGTAACAAGATGGTCAGCTACGAGGCGTTGTACTACGTAAAATACGACGCCAGTGAAACAAACTACCTAGCCGCCGATTGGAGCGAGTGGAACAAAACCAACGACAACGCACATGCGTTCGACAACACAACGGCCTACTTCCGCACTATGATGGGCGGTGGTAATTGGGGTCACCAAGAATAATCCGCTGTATTCTTATCCCAAGAGCGACAGGCGCACCTGCCGCTCTTTTTCTTAAGATTTGCGTCAGAAATAGTATTTAATTGCATAATGCTTGTGTAATAACGTAAATATGTGATATAATACGCTCAATTAAGAGGAGGTGGGTGCGTAGTTCTGTGGTACTGCGCAGTCCTTCTCGTAAGGAGTGAGCATGCGATTACTACAAACTATTAAAACGATTGCCAAGGCCAGCCTATTGGCTGTGCCGGCATGTATTATGGTGGCAGTTGCACCGGTATCGGCTGCCGTTAACAACCCGACCCCAACTGCAAAAGTATCATTTACATTTGATGACGGACTAGCCAGCGTGTACAGCCAGGCTATGCCTACCCTGGCCCAATACGGTTTGACCGGCACGAGTTACATCATCACTAACTGTGTTGGTATGACTACAACGCCCAACACCTGCGCTGCCGATAAAACCAAGACGTATATGACCTGGCAGCAGATACAAGATTTGCAGAACACCCAAGGCTGGGAAATCGGCTCACACACTACAAGCCACCCGCAGCTCGCTACTGACGGCCTTACCAAAGCTCAGATCGACAACCAGCTCGCCAACAGCAAGAGCGCTCTGGCCAGCCATGGCATTAACGCCACCGACTTTGCCACTCCGTACGGTGACTACAACAACACCGTCCTGGCTGAAATTGCCAAGTACTACGAATCGCATCGCGGCTTTTGGGACGTGGATAACAATGTCTGGCCATACAACGATCTGCTATTGAACGACCTGCAGGTCCAAGAAGGCGTAACAGTTGCTCAGGTGGAGGCCAAAATTGACGCTGCTATCGCCAGCAACAACTGGTTGGTGCTGACCTTCCATGACATCACCCCCACACCAAAGACAGGTGCCGACGAATACGACTACAAGCCAACCGAACTTGCCCAGATCGCTGCCTATGTAAAAGCCAAGCAGGATGCCGGCCTCATTAAGTCGGTACACCATCACGATGGCCTTGTTACCAGCGACAGCAACCTGCTAACAAATGGTGGTTTTGCCAGCGGTATTACCAACGGCTGGGCCACTGACGACGCTACGGTCTTTAAGGCGGATACCGCCACAAACGGTGCATACCCGGAACCAACCAACGCCGTCTCGATTACTGCCGGTGCTGCCGAAAAGCATCTCTTTTCACCGCAGGTAAGCGTTGACAGCTCACAAACGTACATGATTAAAAGCTTCTTGAATCTTACTGCTCGCACCACCGGCGAAATGGGATACTACATCGACGAATACGACGCTGGCGGCAACTGGATCAGCGGCCAGTGGATACTTGCTAAGGCAACGCCTACGGTGCAGAATGTCAATTTCACCTATACTCCTACGTCAAGCAGTGTCAAGAAGGCTGCCCTGCAGGTATACGTCAATGGCAACTCCGGCATTACCGGCTACATCGACCAGTTCCAATGGTTTTCATTGAACCCACCGGCAACATTGCCACCCACCACTAATAATCTGCTCACAAACAGTACCTTCGATAATGGCATCAGCAGCGGCTGGACCACCGACAATCCGGCAGTCTTCACCGCCGACAGCGACAACCATGGCAGTACCACCGACCCAGCTAAATCTATTAAGCTCGCGAGCAGCGCTACCACCGGTCATCTATTCGCTCCAAAGGTAGACGTCAAGAATGCCACTACCTACAATGTTAACGCGTTTTTGAACATCGCTACCGTAGCCAACGGTGAATTCGCATTCTATATCGACGAATACGACGCTAACGGTGCCTGGATCAGCGGCCAGTACGCCTTTGCTAAGCGCACGACTGGCAGCGGCACCATCACCTTCAGCTACAAGCCATCATCTGCGAACGTCAAGAAAGCTGGTTTGCAAGCCATCGTAACCGCCAACTCCGGTATTACCGGTTACCTGGATACGGTTGAATTTATGGCCCCTACAGACGAGACTGCTCCACCGCCACCAACCAACTTAGTAACCAATGGTG
>JARIHB010000091.1 GCA_029288515.1 Candidatus Saccharimonadota bacterium
ACACCAGGGACAGTGCTGTTTACGGCAAGCTTGGTACGCACACCGGCTTCACGGGCCATGCCCTTGATCTCAACGGCGCCGCTCTCCATTTCCGGTACTTCGGCGCGGAACAGCCATTCGACAAATTCCTTGCAGCCGCGCGAAACGACAAGCTGCGGCCCGCGCAAACCGCGCTCCACGTCCTTCAGGTATACCTTCAGGCGCTGGCCCGGGTAGTAGCGTTCACCCTGGATCTGCTCGCTGCGCGGCATGATACCCTGGGCTTTACCTAAGTCCATACGTACGATGTTGCCTTCAGCACGCGACACTAACGCGTTAATAACCGTGCCGATTTTATCTTCGTACTCTTCCATAA
Source organism: Candidatus Saccharimonadota bacterium (assembly GCA_029288515.1). Taxonomy (GTDB): domain Bacteria; phylum Patescibacteriota; class Saccharimonadia; order Saccharimonadales; family UBA4665; genus PMNU01. The sequence goes on from JARIHB010000091.1 coordinate 356, forward strand.
CAATCTCGCGCTCGGCTTCACGCAGACGCTGCAAGATAACCTGCTTGGCGGTTTGAGCGGCAACACGGCCAAAGTCGTTGACCTTTTCGTGCACTTCCACAAAATCACCGATCTGGGCGTTCTTTTGCATTACCTGGGCATCCTTGAGGCTGATTTCGTAGGCTGGCGCTTCAACGTCATCTACGACCTCTTTCATAACGTAAGCGTCGACATCGCCAGTGGTGAGGTTCATGGTAACGCGTACTTCCTGCTCGCGTTCGCCGTAATCGCGGCGGTAAGCGGCAGCCAGAGCTTGCTCGACTACTTCTTTAACCGTTTCTTCGGGCAAGTTTTTTTCTTCGGCTATCGCCTTTATGGCGGTCGCCAATTGTTTAAAGTCCATATCCATGTTGATTTCCTTTCTGATAGCAGGGGCTACAAACGAGCCTTATTACGAAAAAAGCCGACCGCTGCGGCCGACTGAACTCTTTTAGTATAGCATGCCATGCGGTGACGTCAAGTAGAGCGTTCCAGCGTACGTGCCGGCTACGTATTACGCGCCGGGCTGCCTCGGCGGCCATTCCGGCGGCTGCTGCAGGACTATGTTATCAGGCTGCTGTGCCACAGGCCGTTCAACGGCCCGCGAGGATGCAATGTCAGCATAGGTGATGGGCAAAGCAGGCGGCCTGACGAGTGAAGGCTGAGGTGGGCGCGAAGGCGACGGCATGTGCCAGGTGACCGTGGGGTCGTTCGTTGTTGCAGCACGGTGGCGGGCCGCCGAAGCTTGAGGCGCCTTAACGGGCGGCAGCGCCATGGTGGTAACGTCAGCGCCCCATAACGGCACGTTTTCATCTGTAAAAGTTGTGTCTTTTTTGTCGGGTTTGCCCGTTGATTCAGGAGGAACATGCACCACACCCATAGCTGCGCCGGTTGCGGCCCCCATTGTAGTGCCAAGCGCCCAGTAACCCAGCTGATCACCAGCATTGGGGCTTGCAGTACCATACCTGAAGGCCATCAGTTCGCCAACTATAGAACCAATAGCTACCGAGGCGGTCACTGCCGCCATACGCGCAGTGTTAGGGGCAAGGTTCATACGTCGGGCTCCGGATGCTGTCAGCCCGCCAGCAACAGTCGTTGCCAGCATCAGCGGCAACATCCTATCGCCGTTTTCCGGGCGCACTGCTATGTCATATGCTAACGCGCTGGCTACCGCAAACGTGCCAATAGTCGCCCGGCCGGCACCATGTAAAAACGCCTCGGTGCGGGCGCCTTTGATACGGTGTCTGCCTGTATACCTCTTGTGGGGGCCTTCCAAGCCATGTTCCGGCCTGTTCATAACTTACATACTATACTCTCTTTATACATGTTTGTCAACACTACCAGCTATCGGCCTATTGTAGTATGATTAACGTAACAAGTATTAACGGCGCGGAATAAAAACGTATGTGGGCACCATCAAAAGATATACGGCAAGCAGGTTTTACGCTGCTTGAAATATTATTAGTTGTTGCAGTAATAGCCATACTGGCCGGTATCGTTATTGTTGCCCTCAACCCCGGCCGGCAACTGGCCAATTCACGTAATGCCCAACGGCAAACCGATGTAAAGACGATCCTGAACGCCGTCTACGCATATAATATTGATAACAGCGGCAGTATGCCTACCACCATCACCACCACAGCGACGGACATCTGCAACACTACCGGAGCAAGCTGCACTGGCTTGATTGACCTTGGCGTGCTTACGGCCAACGCTAAATATCTGGTGGGCATTCCTAAAGATCCGCAATGCGCTACACTTTGCAGCACGTTTGGCACCGGGTACAAAATTTCAAAAGACGCTAATAACCGTATAACTGTCAGTTCGACGTATGCCGAACAGGGCCTGACTATTTCAATCAGCAGATAAGGCCAACGTAGGCTTTCTTACACGCCTATAACAGCAGGCCGTGCTACTATAAACAGATGAAGAAAGTCCGTCGATTATATAAGCAATTTCAACCTCAATCGTATGTGCTGCGCATTGACCCGGACCGCGAGACGCGTACCATCACCGGCACGGTAACGGTAACCGGCGTCAAAGCCGGCCGGCCGAGCCAACGTATTACGCTCCACCAGAATGGGCTCAAGATCCGGCGGGCGACCATCGTAAAACATGATAAACGCGGTGACGAGGAAGTAGCTGTGAACCGTATTAATCATCAGGCGACGCTGCACGAGGTACGCCTGCATACCGACACACTACTGTACCCCGGCGCATACACCGTTACGCTGGAATACTCCGGTACTATTACCGACAGTATTCATGGTGTGTATCCCTGCAATTACGAAATTGATGGCAGGCGTACCGCCCTGATTGCCACTGACCTTGAGAGCCACCATGCACGTGAAGTCTTCCCCTGTATCGACGAACCGGAAGCTAAGGCGACATTCGATCTAACCCTCGTATCACCACTGCACGAACTGGCTATCAGCAACACCCCGGCCGCTTCCACCGAAGAGAAAGACGGCAAACTGATAACAACCTTCCAGCAGACACCTAAAATGTCCACCTACCTGCTGTGCTTCGTATACGGTGATATGCATTATAAAGAGACAACCACCAAAGACGGCGTCGTAGTACGCGTCTACGCCACCCGTAATCATACGCCAGCGGCACTGGAATTCGCATTAGAGACTGCCAAACGGGGTATCGAATTCTTTAATTACTACTACCGCGTACCCTACCCGCTGCCAAAGTGCGACTTAGTGGCACTGCCCGACTTTTCGGCGGCGGCCATGGAGAACTGGGGACTCATTACGTTCCGCGAGCCGTTCCTGCTAGCCGAGCCGAAGACCGCCTCGCAAAGCAGCCGCGAGATTATTGCCATGGTTATATGCCACGAACTGTCGCACCAGTGGTTTGGTAACCTCGTAACTATGAAGTGGTGGGACGACCTGTGGCTGAACGAAAGTTTTGCTAACGTTATGGAATACCTGGCCACCAACAAGCTGTTTCCGGAGTGGGGTATCTGGAATACATTTGTTACGAATGAGGGTCTGGCGGCGCTCAGACGTGATGCGATTGCCGGCGTTCAGGCCGTAAAAACCGAAGTCAACCATCCCGATGAGATCAACGCCTTGTTTGATCCGTCCATCGTGTACGCCAAAGGCGGCCGCTTGATTAATATGCTCATGCGGTACATAGGTGAAGAAGACTTCCGTAAGGGGTTAAGCACATATTTTCAGAAGCATGCCTACGGCAACACGACCGGCAATGACTTATGGGCTGCACTCAGCAGCGCCAGCGGTAAGGATATCGCGGCCTTCATGGACCCCTGGCTTGAACAACCCAACTACCCGGTGGTGAGCGTTGACCAGGATCGCACCACGCTCAAACTTAGCCAACAACACTTCCTAATGGATATGACAAAAACCGACCGGCAGCGTACCTGGCCAGTGCCATTGCTAGGCACTGTGCCGGAAATCCCCTCTCTGTTGAATGGCAGCGAAACCGTGATCGCCCTCCGCCAGCCGGATCACATTCGCATCAATAAAGATGCGGTGGGGCACTACCTGGTGCATTACGCCCGTCCGGAGCACGCAGCTGCACTAGCCAGCCTAATTGATACCAAAGCCCTGAACGAATCAGAACGTTTGATGCTGCTCAGTGACAGCTCCATGCTGTCACGGGCCGGCATGCAATCGTTTGCGCGCACACTTGAACTACTCGACCACTACCGCGCCGAAGACAGCGAGCCGGTGTGGGACATTATGTCGTTAATTATCGGCGACGCGCGGCGCTTCGAAAACAGCACACCGAAGCTGGAACAGCCCCTCAAGGCACTAGTGCGCGGCCTTATTCAAGCCCAATACGAACGCCTGAGTTGGGAAGAAAAGCCCGGCGAGCCGAGCCCGGACATAAAGTTGCGGGCAACCATATTGGGTCTGGGCGTATATAGTGAGCACCCAGCCATTACTGCACGGGCGCTTGAGTTATTTAAGTCATACAAAACTGATCAATCGGCTGTATCTTCGGAACTTCGCAGTATTGTATTCGGCGCTGCTGTACGTAATGCGGCTGCCGGCGCCTTCGATTACCTGCTTAACCTTGAAGAAACGACCGCTAATGTCGACCTCAAGCAAGAACTGCTGGGGGCGCTGACTACCACGCGCTCCGCCAACGAGGGTAAGCAGCTCTTAACACGCCTGACTGATACTAAAAAAGTTCGCCTGCACGATGTTGACCATTGGCTGGTATTCCTGATGCGCAACCGGTACACACAAGAAGATGCCTGGAACTGGCTGCGCGACAATTGGCAATGGATTGAGAACCAATTCTCGACCGACAAATCGTTTGATTACTTTCCGCGCTACGCAGCGTCGGCGCTTAACACCCGCGTGCGTATGGAAGAGTATAAGGCATTCTTTACGCCCCTCACCCATTGGACGCAGCTCAGCCGCAACATCGAAATGGGTATCGAAGAGTTAGAAAACCGCATCGCCTGGCTGGAACGCGACTGCGGGGACGTAAAAAAATACTTTAGCCAATATCAGCAATAGCCGCTGTTATCCGAAAATCCGGGCCAGACACTTCAACTGCCGACAACCGGTAGGCTACATGCCTGTGATGCGCAGCCATCCATTCCCTGGCAGAAGCCTGCATCTGGTGTAATTTTGCGGGTGTTATGTATTCCAGTCCGCCGCCCTGAGCCGGGGTACGCCGGTATTTTACTTCGCAGAAATACACTATGCCGGCCCGTTCGGCGACGATATCGATCTCACATGTTCGCGTCCGCCAATTGCGGTCCAGGACGCTGCAGCCTTTGTACTGTAAAAACCGGACGGCAGCCGTTTCAGCCTTCCTGCCTGTGGCTGTGCTGCTCATGATAGCAAGGCGCGGACCGGTTTAAAGCTTTGGCGGTGCAAGCTGCACACACCATGTTCACGCAGTGCAGCACTATGGATTGCTGTGCCATACCCCACATGCTTGTCGAAGCCATAGCCGGGGAACAGTACTGCTTGCTCTACCATATAGCGGTCGCGGGCAACTTTGGCAATAATACTCGCAGCGCTCACTGCCGGCACCACATTATCGGCGCCTATTACCGCCTTGGCTTTAGGATTGCTGGCAAAAAAATTCAGGTTGCCATCGATAATGATTTCGTCATAAGGTGCGGCAATGGCTGCGCACGCCCGCTCCATAGCCAGTCGCACCGCAGCCGTTAAACCCACCGTATCTATCTCTTGCGGCGTCACCCATCCCAAGCCCCAGGCTGCAGCCGAAACGCGTATTTCGGCGTCCAGCCGCTCGCGCTGAAGCTTACTCAGCTTTTTAGAATCCTTCAGTCCGGCTATAGGGGTGCTGAGCAGTACCGCCCCAGCCACGAGCGGCCCTGCCCAACATCCCCTGCCAACTTCGTCTATTCCCACAACCATAGCCGCAGTCTAGCACACATTCATGGAAAATAATTTTATATTTATGACATAATCTTGTATACTTATACACATTATGCGAGCAATAGATGCGCTGAAATGGAGCTGGGAACATCGTAAGCTCATGGGGCCGGTGACCCTATTCGCCGGCATCGGCATGTTCGGCCTGGTTAGTTACAGTGTGGCGGAAGCTAAAAACAATCCGGTGCCCACTGCTGTAACTGAAGGTGAAAGCCATTCCGGCGAAGCTGGTCACGGCAACGTGCCACAGCACATCGGCGGCCTGGTATGCAGCGGCACGACCGTAAAACGCGACGGCAAATTCCAGGAACTCACCGTGAGCACCAACCGTCCCGCACCAGACAACGCCTACCTGTATTTTACCTATCACACTGCTAAAGGCGAGACACACCACGGCAGCGGCGCTTCAGGCGAAGCACACACTACACTTATGCGTAGCCACGGTGAAGTGGACGGTCTGACCAACGTTACAATTACCACCGGCACCGAATCAGTCGCCTGCCCTCCCTGGCACGCCTCGCACGCTCAGTCCTAGCCGGCGCGATTTCTCTATAAAAATACCTCCGGGTAACGGAGGTATTTTTATGCATGAGTACAAGATGCTTACTTGTGAGCAGCGACAGCAGCCTGCACTTTGGCTTCGCGCTCTGCTTCTTCGGCAGCCTTCTTGGCAGCTCCAGCTTCAGCGGCTTCGGCTTTCTCGGCGGCCAGCTTGGCTTCTTCCTCTTCGGCAGCTTTGTCGTGGACATTGTTAACGGCGTTGCGGTCAAAGTCAACGCTGGTCAGGCGGGCAGCCTTACCGGTGCGTTCACGCATGTAGGTAAGGTAGTTGCGGCGGACTTTACTGCGCTTGGTAACCTCAATCTTCAATACGAGCGGGCTGTGCAGCAAGAAACTCTTTTCTACGCCAACACCGCTGGCGATGCGGCGCACGGTGATACGGCTGGTGTGACTATCTTTACGATCGGTACGGATCACCATGCCCTGAAAAATCTGCACGCGCTCTTTATTGCCTTCGCGAATCTTCTGGTGCACTTTAACAGTGTCACCGCTGCGGACATTTACAACGGCGCCTTTTTTGAACTTTTCTTCAATTTTTTGGATAACAGATTGCATAACCTATAAACCTTACACTACTATTCACTTTCGATCAAGTATACCATATCTGTTACCAGATGAAAAGCGTCTTAGACCAACCCGCCTCTCCGCATATCATGCACGTGCTCAAACAGCTCTCGCTGCGCTCGAGAACTGCGCGCGTAGCATAATATACTGCGAGGCGGGTTGGTCTAGCCTATTCTTCTTGCAGCCAGGCGATGGCGTCACTTTCGTTGTCGAAGCCTTTAAACTTGTTATTGAGGTTTAAATGCATGGCTTCCAGTGTAGCCAAAAACATTTTGCTTAGGTCACCCTGCCTGAATACAATCGCCACCTTGCGAAACTCCCGCAAACTCCATAACACCCCCACGCCTTTGGTTTGCGACGAGATTGTCACATGGCCTTCGTCAACTTTCTGAATATTGTCCAGCAGGCAATCAATGCCGGTTTCTTTACGCAGGGCCAATGCTGCCTTGGCGGGTACATCAACGTCTTCTTCGTGGATCCTCCCCCATGTCTCCATATGTATGTAATTACCCTGCACAGTTAACTTATAGCCGTGGTCTTGTTCTGATGCACCCATACGTACCTTAGCTTGTTATGTAATAAATATCGCATTGCGCCCTAAGATGCGTAACACGTATAGTTTGTACTATCTCATTGTACACGCCTAAGTAAAGGAACACGAAGTAATGGCACAGCCCTCCGAAATGCTTACACAATTGTTAGATATGAGCCATCAAGGGCCACTATTGGGTGAGGGCGTGGCCTTTGGGCCCCTCGACGAACCGCGCCGGGAGATTATTCACGCCCAGGTGTATGAGGTGGCAGCAATGACTGCAGCCAACGTGACCCTAACGCTACGCGCAGCCCTGCCTGAAGCGTCCAGTGACGATATTGCTGCACATGTGCGCCAAATCATACCCAAGGCAACAGCGTTTATGCCGGCGCTGACTGCCGGTGAGTTGCGAGGTGAAGATGATACGCGCCTCCTGTCGTTTGCCGCCAGTGCCGTAAGCTACATGTACGCTGCTGACCAGTTGATAGACCGAGGAGATAGCGCTATGGAGTACGCTGTCGATGCGTACAATGGCAAATTGCACGCTCCGCCGCGAGTCCCAGCTGCCGATATAGCCACCCGGATGAAGATTATGACCGGCATGCAGGAAGACATTATCGAACTGGGCGGCGCCGATGCACCAGATATTGAGATATGCTACAGCGGGCTAGTATTGCATAATGAGGTACGGCTGCAACGCATCGGCCGTCAATACCACAAATGCAAGACACCCGAGGCCGCCAAAACGTACCTGGATATGCTCGCTATCACTACAGCCGAGCTAATGGTTGCTGATGCCGGCTACCAAAGTGTGACTGCTTCGCTGCACCCGCTATACAAAAGGCATAACAGTGATTTGCCCTCTATCAATACATTGCACAGTGATTCCCGCGTCCAGCACCTTATGCAAATTGCCAACGCCGCAGCCCGCGTTGGCGACGAACGCAGCGACTGGTGGATGGATGCTGGTAATGACCCGCGATATGGCGTACCAACTCTCAATCCATTTATTCAGCCGCACCCCAAGCTTACTGCCACCCTCTGCCGGCTAGCCGGTATTACCGATCCGCTGGAAGTGAAGATGATGCACGATGGCTTTGTAGGCTTCGCCAATGCAAACGACGCCCGCGAGCGCAGTGAGCACGGAGCGGCCGTTACCGACCACTTCTTCAACCAATTACGCATGGGCATTGCCGAAGCCGAAGACGCCTGGCCCCCAGAGTTCAAGCAATACTTGACGCTCATAAAGCGCGTTGGTGAAATCTGCATTGTGAATATGGAACTGGGTGACATCAGAATGGGCGGCGGTACCATGCCGGATTGAGCCGAATTGATGTAACATATCTAGTACATAAAGGAAAAAACGATGGATTACGCAGAACATGCGCTGGATAAACATAGACAATTACGGGGTAAAATCGAAATTGCACTCAAGGATACACTTGATAGCCGCGATCAGCTTAGTACCTACTACTCGCCGGGTGTGGGTGCGGTAAGCAGCCATATTGCCAACCACCCGGAAACCGCCCGCGATCTTACCTGGACAAATAACCTGGTGGCCGTCATCAGCGACGGTTCAGCCGTACTTGGCCTGGGGAATGTCGGCCCGGCGGCCGCTTTGCCGGTGATGGAGGGCAAGGCCATGTTATTTAAACATTTTGCCGGCATCAACGCCGTACCGATCGTACTCGATGTACACACGGCCGATGAAATTGTGGCCGCCGTAACCGCCATAGCGCCGAGCTTTGGTGGTATTAACCTGGAGGACATTGCCGCGCCGCTCTGTTTCGAGGTAGAAGAACGCGTTAAGGCAGCGCTGCATATCCCCGTGATGCACGACGACCAGCACGGCACTGCTATCGTCACACTCGCCGGGCTGATCAATGCCATGAAAGTCGTAGGCAAAAAACTAACGGACTGCAAAATTGTGCTGGTGGGTGCCGGAGCGGCCGGCGTAGCTATCGCCAAACTGCTGCATCAATATGCTCAGCCGCAGATTATCGCCGTGGACAGTAAAGGTATTATCAGCAGCGACCGTACCGACCTTACCGAGGAAAAACGCCACCTGCTCCAGTTTGCCGGCGGTCCGGTGGCTGCCGGTTCGCTGGACGCCGCCATTAGCGGCGCAGATATTTTTATCGGCGTCTCCAAGCCGGGTCTGCTCACCTCTACGATGATACGCGCGATGGCCCAAAATTCCATTATCTTTGCCCTGGCCAACCCAACACCTGAGATTATGCCCGACGAAGCCAAAGCAGCCGGTGCGGCCATTGTAGCCACCGGCCGCAGCGACTTTCCAAACCAAGTTAACAATGCGCTGGCCTTCCCAGGCATATTCCGTGGGGCGCTTGATAACCACGTCGCCACAATTACCGATGAGCATAAAATAGCCACTGCCGAAGCGATTGCCAGCCTGGTTAAAACGCCGACGGCAGAGTGCATTATTCCCAGCGTACTTGAACCACGGCTCGTAGAAACCGTAGCCGCGCACATAAGATAGGAGCAACCATGACCCTTCACAGCAACCGCATTGATCTACCCCTTGCCCGCCGCACAGCCTGCACGGACGGAACAGGTCCTTTTATCGCCAATGTCTACTATCTGCCAAACTCCTTGCAATGCCGCTCGTTAATCATCGGTGCCGAACCGCCGAAAGATACACCCTCTCTATTCCAGATAGCCAATGAACGATTAAACGCCAACGAGCCGCTCGGCGGGCCATGGCACGCAGCGGCTATCTTACTCACCCGCTTGTGTACCTTAGAACATCCAGACGAACGCACACCCGATCTGGCCGGCAACCGTATCGAAATTGTCAATGCCTACATAGCCGCAGACCCCGGCACCGAGCGTTTTAGTGCCCCAAGGCTTGGAAGCCGCAGCTTTCATGGCAACGTAAAAACTCATGGGTTCGATAGAGAAAAGCGCGGCAACCCATTGGTATTACCGGCCGCAGAAGGTATATCACCGCCAAACGAAATAATTGCCGTGCGTAGTGTCGGATCTTCTTATTTTTACGCGGCGCTGCACGCCGAATTCGAACAGCTGGTCGGCATCGATCCAACGCTCTACACAGACTAGCTGACTACGCGGTAGACTTCTTCGATTGTCGTAACGCCCTCAATGGCCTTAAGAATACCGTCCTGAAGCATTGTCAGCATGCCATCCTCAACCGCCCGTTTTTGCAGCACGTCAGTGGTAATTTGCTCTGGAGACAAACGCAGAATCTGTTGCACGCCCGGTGTCATTTGCATTTGTTCGCGGATTGGCAGCTGGCCGGTATAACCAAACGGATTATCAGCTGACTTGCCGGGCTTGTAGAGCGTAAGGTTTGTGATATCAGGCTTTTGTATGCCTGGAGGCAAGGAGTCGATAATCTGTTGCAGTTGAGCCTTGAGTGCGGCGTCAGGCTGGTATGCCTGGCGGGTGGCTTCGTCAAGCCGTCGCACAAGACGCTGCGCCATAATCAAGTGCATAGCCGAAGCAAACAGCGGATTAACACCTATGAAGTCAATCATGCGCGTTAGCGCCGCTGCCGCCGATGAGGCGTGGAAGGTACTCAACACCAAGTGTCCGGTTAGCGCCGCTTGCAGCGCGGTCTTGGCTGTGTCCTGGTCACGAATCTCGCCTACCATCACGACATCCGGGTCAAGGCGCAGCACCGCACGCAATTTCTCGGCAAAACCCGCCGCATTGACGTCGCCGCGGACCGGTATCTGTACAATTCCAGGCATAAAGTATTCTACCGGGTCTTCCAGAGTTATCAGCTTACGCTCGTCACTGTTTAAGGTGTTCAGTAGTGAATACAGCGTGGTCGTCTTACCGGAGCCAGTGGGACCCACCACCAGCACCATACCCGTAGGATGTTTGATAACGTCGTCAACCACCTCCCGCTCGCGTGGCGACAGACTCAATTTATCCAGGCTTAGCAACTCCATCTGCATGGTAAACAAGCGCATCACCACGTCCTGGCCGTACACGGTCGGTACGGTTTCCACGCGCAGGTTGACCGTTACATCTTCGCCCGTAGCCATGCGGTAGGTTTGATTGATGTGGCCGGTTTGAGCGTCTGGAGCGTCGGTAGATACATTGGCCGCCACAGCAACCGAAGACATTAGCTGGTGGTATTTATCCCTGGCGAGCTGTGCAATGATATGCAGCACGCCGTCTACACGGAAACGTACACGCACATAGTCGGCCTGGTTTTCCATGTGAATGTCTGAAGCCTTTAGGTTGTACGCCTGTTTTACCAGATAGGCCAAAATGTCATCAGCGCGCACCTGGGCCAGCGTCTCGGAAATTTTCTTCAACAACTGTGCGTCGTCGGCGCTGGCGATGTTAATGTTTTCGTATACGATTTGCTTCGGCGGATCGTAGAGCCGCATATACTCACGGTATCCGGCATCCGATATCAACACAAATGACGTACGGTATTCGTTAAAGCGCTGCGTATATTCGCGTACGGTCTGTTGTGATGTGGTGTTGGTAATACCGAACATCAGGTTACTTTTGTCGGCAGTAATAGGAATAATACGTTTTTGGTATAGCTCCGGCAGCGGCACCAGGTCTTTATATAACGGCTTGTCGCGCATTGCCGACGTATCGAAATAGGTAAGGCCCAGCAGGCGGGCACGGCGTTGGGTAGCCACTTCTTCATCGTAGCGGGCATCTTGACTCATACTGTAAGTTTATAGCATGAGCGGGACGCCGTAAACGTGTATAGTAGAAGCATGCGAGATATTATCATCATTGCTCACAACCTGCGGAGCTGTCATAACGTTGGTTCGTTACTGCGTACCGCTGAAGGCCTGGGCGTTACCAAGGTAATCCTGAGCGGCTACACGCCGCACCCCGCGCATGCTAACGACCGCCGCCTGCCCCACGAAGCCGCCAAAATTACTAATCAAATACACAAAACCGCCCTTGGAGCCGAAGACATGGTGAAGTGGGATTACCACAAAGATATCCTGCCGGTTATTGCCAAATTGCAATCCGAAGGCTGGACCGTTGCCGCTGTTGAACAATCTGAAGTTTCAAAAGATCTCCCCGACTACCATCCACCGCAAAAAATCGTACTGCTTATGGGCCGTGAAGTGGAAGGCGTAGAACAGGAAGTGCTCGACGCCTGCGACTTGACGTTGGAGATTCCGATGCTCGGCAAAAAAGAATCATACAACGTCGTCCAGGCCGCCGCCATGGCACTCTACCATTGCCGGTTTACTGTGTAGTGTTTGTAAGCTGCACCACCTTACTGAAGAGACTAAAACGGAAAGTGCAGCCGGAAAGCCGAGCTTTTGAGACTACAGGCTCAAAAGTCGGTTTGCCGCGCGTGAGCGGTCTCTTCAGTAAGGTGGTGCAGCGTATGGTACACTAATGAGTAAGATGGTTCTTGTAGCAAAGAAGCCGCGGCGCACCGGCAGTGCGTCGAATAAGCAGAGGGTTGGCCGTCATCATAAAAAAGACGAGCACTATTTAAAGCCGTACTGGCCATATATACCTATGGTGTTGATCGTGGTGTTGGGCTTGGCTTTCAGCTCGTTGTGGGGCGCTATGCAGCACGGCGTGCTAAATTACGCCACCGATATGAGCGCCAATGGACTGCTACAAGGCACCAATGCCCAGCGTACTGGTAACGGGCTTGGCGGGTTAAACTACAATAATACGCTGGCTTCTGCGGCCCAAGCGAAAGCTAGTGATATGGCTTCGCGTAACTATTGGTCGCACAACACTCCGGATGGCGCCACGCCCTGGACATTTATTACCAACGCTGGCTACGCCTATGCCACCGCTGGTGAGAATTTGGCTTATGGCTTTGACAGCAGCGATGCGACCATTACGGGGTGGATGAACAGCCCGGGACATAAAGCGAATATTCTAAATACTTCCTATACCGAGGTAGGCTTCGGATTTGCCAATAGCGCCGACTTCCAGGGCACCGGCCCGGAGACTATTGTGGTTGCTATGTACGCCTCGCCGCACGCTGCCGCCCCGGTCGCCGCACCAGCCCCGACAGCCAGCAATTCGGCGCCGGCC
>JARIHB010000097.1 GCA_029288515.1 Candidatus Saccharimonadota bacterium
ATCACTGGTCATCACGATCAATAAACGGCGTTTGACCGGCCGGGCAGTAAACAATTTAAACTCGCTGTCATCGGCCGACAGCTGGCGCAGACGCGTCAGGATTTCGCGGGCCAGTTCAGCGTAGGCGCGCGGTTTTACAACCGCCTCCTGGGCGTGGCGCAGTTTGCTGGCAGCCACCAGCTGCATGGCGCGGGTAATCTGGCGCGTGTTTTTTACCGAGCCGATCCGGCGTTTAATTTGCTGCCGCGATGCCATCTAGCGTGTCTCCTCTCCTGGGGGCGTAAAATGCATGACTTCAAAAAGGCGATTGGCATAATCCTGAAACGCTACTCCGCGTGCGTCTTCTGGGTCTTCCATCCAGAGAGGACCGCGCTCCAGCAGGAGATGATATGCCGAGCTGGCAGCTTGAGCGTCACCGCGCAATTGACCCGTGCCGGCAGCGGCGGCACCGAGCATAGTAGCGAGCACGTAGTCCGGAAGCTGCTTCCTTCGTTCTTCAAGCGAGCGGATTGGCTCGTGTTCACCAGCACCACTATCCACGCTCATATTACTTGGCTCCAGCCTTCTTTTTAGGTTGCTTTTCGCCAGCAGCAGCTGATTGTGCAGCTGCGCCGCCTGTGTAGCTCTTGGCAATCTTTTCAGCAGCCTCAACAACGGTCTTAATAAGGTCGTCGTCGGGTTTGTCCCCCTTGTTCAGGGTCTTCATGACCGCGCCGTGCTTGTCTTCCATATAATTCAACAGCTCAATCTGAGCGTCTTTGATCTTTTCGACCGGAACGGTGTCGAACGGGCCCTTGGTGGCAGCCATCAGGCTGACGGTTTGTTCGGCAACGGACAGCGGCTGGTATTGCTTTTGCTTCAGCATTTCAGTCAGGCGGCGGCCGCGTTCGATGCGGTGTTTGGTTTCAGCGTCCAGGTCGGATGAGAACTGGGCGAACGAGGCCAGCTCGCGGTACTGAGCCAGTTCAAGGCGCAGCGGCCCGGCCACACTCTTTACAGCCTTTGTCTGGGCAGCGCCACCCACGCGGGATACGCTCAAACCGACCGAAATAGCCGGACGGATACCCTGATAGAACAGGTTGGTTTCCAGGAAAATCTGGCCGTCGGTAATCGAAATGACGTTGGTGGGAATGTAAGCAGAAATATCGCCGGCCTGCGTTTCGATGATCGGCAACGCGGTCAAAGAACCCGCGCCGAGCTCGTCGTTCAGCTTGGCAGCGCGCTCCAGCAAACGGGAGTGCAGGTAGAACACATCACCGGGGTAGGCTTCACGGCCCGGCGGACGGCGCAGCAGCAATGACATCTGACGGTAGGCTACCGCATGCTTGGACAGGTCATCATAAATAATGAGCGCGTGTTGGGCGTTATCGCGGAAATATTCACCCATAGCGGCACCGGCGTACGGTGCAAGGTAGAGCAGCGGAGCCGGGTCAGCCGGACTGGTAGCGACGACGATGGTCTGGTCCATTACGCCTTCACGCTTCAAGCGCTCGACCAATGCAGCAATCTTGGACATCTTCTGGCCGACGGCTACGTACACGTTAATAATGCCGGTCTTTTGCTTAGCCTGGTTGATCATGGTGTCGATAGCAATAGCGGTCTTACCGGTCTGGCGGTCGCCGATAATCAGCTCACGCTGGCCGCGGCCGATAGGCACCAGGGCGTCAATGGCCATCAGGCCGGTCATCAACGGTTCGTGCACGCTTTTACGGGCCATAACGCCCGGGGCAGCGCGCTCCAAAAGGCCGCGCTGCTTGGCTTTGATCGGTCCTTTGCCGTCCAGCGGGCGGCCCAGCGGGTCAACCACGCGACCGACCAGTTCCGGGCCAACAGGTACGTCAAGGACATGCCCGGTCATAGTGACCTTGGCGCCGGCAACAACCTTGGCGTCGTCACCCATAATAACAGCGCCAATTTCGTCCTCCATCAAGTTAAGGGCGAAGGCGGTTACCACCCCACCGGTGGTTTCAATTTCAACGACTTCGTTGTATCCGGCGCTGCGCAGGCCATATATCCAGGGCACACCGTCACCGACGCGGGTAACGATACCGGCCTCTTCAAGGCCGTGCGTGTCGCGCAGCGAGTGAATCGCTTCACGCAGCTCGGCTGATAATTCTTGGACTTGTAATTCGCTCATTTCTTACTTTCTTCTCCCGTGCGTTCCGCAGATTATGCTGATTGAATTGTTGCAAGCTGTTGTAACCTGGTGCGTACGGATACGTCGAGCACAGCGTCCGGAGTACGGGCGACCAAACCGCCCAGCAGCGCTGGGTCGGTGTGCTCCACGAATTCGACGTGTTTCGCGCCAGTAGCCTCACGTAATGTACGCTTCAGTTCGTCGCGCACGTCATTAGACAGTGCACGAGCGCTGGTCATATCCACCAGCAGGTGACCGCTCTGCACAAACAGCTCATGGGCGATGTCGTTAATAATAAGGTTAACGTCATCAGCCATATTGTGTTCGAGCAGATAAGCGGCTAATGCCCGCAGCCAATGCGACTGCTTGGCAGGCTCCGCCAGAATCTTAGCGGCGACGGTGCGGGCGATGATTCGTCGTGAGGCCTTGCGGTTCATAATCTACGCTTTCTCCCCGGCCAAGGCCTTCTTTACCAACGCCGCGTCCTTTTTGTCATCCAGCTTTTCGCCGATTACACGCTCGGTGGCCAAGGCAACCAGTTCAACGGTATCACGCTTCAGAGCCTCGCGGGCCTTACGCACGTCGTTGTCCAACTGCTGCCGGGCGTCGGCCACGATCTGCTCGGCGCGGCTCTTGGCCTTCTCTTCGGCTTCGGCAACCATCAAGGTCGCTTCCTGATGCGAGCGGGCGATAATGTCGTCGGCATCCTTACGCGCAGCTTCCAGCACTTCAGCTACTTGAGACTGTGCTTTTTCAGCGGCTTTGTGGGATTCCTTAGCCTCCCGAAGACCAGTCTCGATGGCTTCGCGGCGTGCATCGACTGCCTTCATAAGGGCAGGGTAGACGAACTTAGCCAACACTGCGACGAATACCAGGAAGGCAAGTGTGTTCTCAATAAGCAGTGTGCCGTTAAGGCCCAACGCCTGAAACAGCCCAACTGAGTGCTCGGCGTTCTCGTGGGTTACGGCTGCTGTTACAAAATGATACATACAGGGTTAGTTATCCATTTACTGCTCGCTATTACGGCAAGAACTTAATAATAAGGGCAACAACCAAACCGATGATCGCCAGGGCGTCAACGAAGGCCATAGCCAGGATCATCAGGGTACGGATCTTACCCAACGCTTCAGGGTTACGGCCAGCGGCGTTCATTGCGCCCATACCGACCAAGCCCAGACCGATGCCACACAGGCCGGCGCCGATTGCGTAGGTCAGACCAAATGCTAATGCGTCCATGTTATATATAACTCCTTTTAATTACCTATTATTTTACCATTCACTTCCGCCAGGGGCCTATGCCTCCTCCGGAACGGACTCGGGCTTGTCGCCTTTAGCAGGTTCGTGCCCGTGGGCATCCTCCTCCCCAGGCAGGCCTAACGAAATGAAAGCAATGGTAAGCATAAAGAATACGTAGCCCTGCACCGCTCCCACGAAGAGCTCAAGGCTGTAGAAAATTGGCAGCGCCACCACCGACGCGTACCCGGTCAGGAACCCAATCACGCCTAATAGTACTTCGCCGCCGAAGACGTTACCAAAGATACGAAGCGCCAGGGCGGCGGTACGGGTAAACTCAGCCACGAATTCCAGGATGCCCTCAAAGGCATGTAGTGGATCCTTAAACGGATTCACAAAATAACGGCCCAGATTGCCGAAAATACCGCGGCGCTTCATGGCCCACAGCTGGGCAGTAACAATAGAAATGACCGCCAGTGCAACCGTCACATTCAGATCGGCGGCCGCACCGCGCAGCAGCGGCGCTTCGCCATACGTAATCGAGCCGACGATTGGCAGCAGGCCAAGCCAGTTGTTAATAACAAAGAAAAACACCAAGGTAATGGCCAGCGGCACTACCTTCTTGGCGATCTTTGTGTCGCCAATCACTTCAACGGTAGTGTCGTACAAACTTTCAAACGCCCACATTATAAGATGGGCGAAACGCCCGGCAGTGCCATTTTTGAATGCTCGGGCCGTGCTCCATAGAACTGTGAACGCCAGCACGCCGCCCAACAGACCAAGCAGCTGAGAATTAGTAATCAGCAACGGCCCGATATGAAATAACGTTTCGGGGGCAATGCTGATGTGCGGCGCACTTTCGGCGACGATGCTAAGACTCATGCGTACTCTTTTCCTTTTCTTCTCGTGCTTCTAACGCGTTTAACTGCCGTTTTACCAGCAACCCCGCAGATACAAACCCTATAACTACCGCCGGGAAGGTGATCCACGGAGCGGTGTTAAACGTGCGGTCTGCGATAATACCTGCAACAGTAAACAGAATAACCGGCACGGCAATGCGCCAAGCCGTATCCAAAAAATCGGTACCGAAAGCTGCGAGAGCAGAAGGCGTTTTACCACTAGGAGAGTGAGTCGTCTTATCGGCGGCTTGGTTCATTTCTTACTTACTATATCAAAACAGAGGTACACCATGCAACCCCACTCCAAACCACATATTTCACAATGCTATACTATATATAGTAATTAGAAAGGTGTATACTTAAGGCATATGAAAGATGAGTCAATTATTGTTTATGGAGCTGAGTGGTGCGCGTTCTGCCACCAGGCTATGCAGTATTTCGACCGCCTGGGCGTAAAGTACACCTACAAAAACGTCGACCTCGACCAAGCCGCCCTGCAAGATGCTGTCAGCAAATCAGGCCAGATGGGTATTCCGGTTATCGACATCGACAACGAGATCATTATCGGCTTCGACCGGCCGCGCATCGATGCCGCTCTAAAGAAAAAGCACCTGGTACAGTAAGCTTAAAATCCACGGTAAACAAAAAGCTGACAGAACAATACAAATTCCGTAAAATGGTGGCATGTTCGAAACTCCCGACAACAACACCTCTGGCATTCCTGATTTTTTTCCCTTCCACCCGGACACCGTATACCGCGCTCCCGACGCAATGTCACAGCACACTGCCGCGTTTTTACCCACCGAACAGGCACACCCCAATAACTCCGTACCCGACGTCCCGGAAGCACCCCAACTGAGCAGCCGGTTTTATACGAGCCCCCGGGAACCGCTGGCCCTGGAAGGCCGTCAGCCATGTATAGAACCGATTCTGCAACATCACCGGCTTGACGGGGAATTTATAGAAGGAAATCACCCTGACGCAGCCGTGGCGAAACGCG
>JARIHB010000110.1 GCA_029288515.1 Candidatus Saccharimonadota bacterium
GCGCCGCCGCCTCCAAAGCCGCTGCTTGACGAACTGGCCGACGCAAAAGCCGAATTAATCGCCGGCGACATATTGTCGGACAATGACGCCGCAAAGTATGCCGCATTAAAGGCTGTCCAGTGGCCGCTGTACCATTCGGGCGGTGTACGGTAAAGCGTTTCGAATTGTTTTCCCCACTCTTTTTCCACACCCAATACCATAGCGTATGGCAACAGTTTCTCAAAAAGTTCAACCGTCTTAACCGGTTCATGTGCATTCGAGGCATATGGTGCGTCAGGCGCCTGCAGCTTTTTCAAGCGCTCAGCCTCAGCAACCTCCATGTACATTTTCAACCCCTGCAAGTGTTCGTTGGCCGCGACCCCACGGCTGGTGCGGCTCGGCGTATGAGCGATAAAGACAAAAGCAACAAACCCACCGGCAAATAAGCCGATAAACGCAGCCGGCAAGGCGTGCACACTGCCCAGCATGTACGCTGCAATACCTACGATAACTCCCAGGAAGATAAGGTAATACAATACCTGCGTGTAGGGGTTTTGGCGAAAATAGCCACGGGTAGTAAGGTCTTTCGCGACCTGACTTCGCACATCAGAAGCCGCACTTGCCAAAGCAGTCGACTGTTTCACAACAACCTCCTCGCCCTCTGTATATGCTGGGAAAAGCGCACGTAAAAGTTTCGTTTCGTGCGCTACTAACCCAGCGGCATCGGCATTGCGCATCCGCAGTGTATACGCCAGTGAACTGCCAATAAGTTTCTTTTTCTTTTCCTCAATGATAGTGATATAACCGCGGATCGCGAGGTCAATAAGCGTGGCCGATATGTCGCGAGTGTCTGTCTTAAAGTCCACTACCGTCCCTGCCTCCAGCGGCCGCAAGTCGTCCGGAGCGCTATACTGCGGCACGATAGTACCCTTGCCCTTCGGGTCACGCCCGCGTGTATACCAGTACACGCCAGCCGGCACTGACAGCAATGCAAACATACTCAAGCCCACTATGACATCGGGCGCGTACTCGGCAGCTGTTTCAGCTGGCGTCGAGGGCGTAAAGTAGCCTTTCGTAAACCCGGTTACCATGGTCAGCGTCTCTCCGCCGGACAGTGTACGGGTGGTTTCTGCACGGATCGTGTCACCGCCCATCGACAAAGTGCAGCTCTGTTGCATACTACCAAAGCTGCCAGTGTAGCACCTCGGACGATTGCCCCATATCGTTAGGCCAACCGGCAAGTGCAGCTGTACGTCCACAGCCTGAAACTGCTGCCGCCACCCATTGCCATTCACATCCCAATACAATTCATCGTGGTCGGGGTAAAAGCTGATAACATTGCGTACGGTGTAATCGATGACATACTGCTGCCTGCCAGTAACAGTACGTGTCTTGCTGCCAATCTTCACCTCCAGCGTATCGCTGTTACGGGAAGTACTGTACGATGCCGGCGCGCCGCTAGGCGATGTAACACTATTGATGTGCAACTGCAGGCGATGCCCCTTATATCGGCTGGGCAGCACCCTGATGATGCCATGATTGGCGTCATTAAACTGAACATTCAGACGCTCAACGATATGCAACGTCCCTTGTTTATCATAATTTTGCAGCGTTTCATCGGCAGAAAAACGACTAACAACAAAATCATTCACATCAGCCGATACCGGGTGGGCGGCGCTCAGGCACACCAGCAAACCAATTACTGCTCCCATTGCAGCAAAGCGTCGTCGCATACTCATTTAGAAATCCACATGCTTGCCGGTGTAATCCACCATGCGCGCGTTGGGCAGCTTATTTTTGTGGTTCGTAATAAGGTCGATGATCGCCTCGGCTGACTCTTTCGGCTGCAAGGGTGCGTCGTCACCGCCGATGGCCGTTTGCATCCAGCCGGGATTGATAAGTACTGACGTGAAACTGGGATTCATCTTGGCGAAACTGACCATCGCATAATTGACCGCTGTCTTACTGGCGCTATAGGCCCAGTGCTTAGCGTGGTATTCGTCGAATTCAGCATATGTGCCCATGCCAGACGACATAGTAACTACCAGCTTGTCGACACCGGCATGCAGGTTACCCACCAACGCGTCGGCCAACACTTTAGGGGCAATGGTATTTACTTGGAACAGATGGCATATCTGTGTGAAATCGGTGGTAATCGTTTCATCATTGGGCGGCGAATCGTACATGGCAGCATTATTGATGAGCACATCAATAGGCGCCCCTTGCAAGCGGGCTGCCAGCGCTTGGATAGCCTGCCCATCGGTCAGGTCACAGAGTTCCACCTGCAGCTGATCGGTTTGCGGCAACTCGGGCATTTCACGCGCCACAGCAATCACCCGCCAGCCAGCCTCCAGAAAGCCGGTCGCCAATGCAAAGCCCAACCCACGATTAGCACCGGTAACCAGTACTGTTTTCATATGTTATATCCTTTCCGCCTGCATGGCCGACGCCGCCGCACTGGCAACTCCATCTAACAGGTTGCTCACTACCTCATCAGTCAGTGTACGCTCGTAACTAGCTATACTCAGCCGCAGCGTAATCTGCCGATGCGTCGTATCATCTGCACGTTGGTATATATCAAGTGGCTTCAGAGTAAAATTCGTGTGCTCAGGACGATGGTTTGTCAAATGCGCGGCAGCTAACGCATAGACATCGGCATAGGGGGTAGAAGCCGGGACTTTCAAACAAATATCCTGTTCAACCTTCGGGAATCGCGGTAACGCCTGATAGCGCCCAGCACTACCCATGCTTTGCATGAGTGGCTTCGACCCGATTTCAAAGCCGGCAGTGTAGGCTGGCAGCTTTAAATTCTTCAGTACGCTGCGCTTAAATTCACCGATAATACCCAGCTGTTCACCGTTTTTTACGCTTATAATGGCAGACCGCGTGTGGTCGTACGGGTTCATAACCGGATAGTCGTTGGCTTCGGTAAGCGGTGTATATTCCAATTCTAAGCCGAAGCGACTCGCCAGGAGTTCAAGATAGGCCCGGGCCTCGAAGTAGGCCGCACCGACGCCGGCAGCCTTATCATCGGCCGTCACCACAAAGCCCAGCATATCAAATTCGGTCGGCAGACCGTCATCGTCATCGGCGTGCAGCAAAGTATGCGTTTTACCCAGTTCAAAGAGCGCAAAGTGGTCGTATCCAACCTTGATGTTCTGGTGCACCTTATCAAGCAGGCTCGGCGCGATACTCATACGATAATACTGCAGGTCAGGGCTCAAGGCGTTCGACAGCTGAAAGGCCTGGTCGGGCCGCTGTCCAACTTTCTCGAGCAGATTACCATGCACAAAGCTGTAGGTTACCACCTCATTGGCGCCCGCATCTGCCAACGCGTCGCGGATCCGCGATTTTACTTCCAGCATTGGATCCTTGAGTGCAGGCGTCAGGTCACGGCGTGGCAAATCCATGGACAAATGGTCGTAGCCGTATAGTCTGCCTACTTCCTCAACGACATCTTCAGGAATTTCGATGTCTGTGCGCCAGAACGGTGCAGCCACGCTTAACTCTTCATCATGCACATCCACCCGGAACTCGACGTTCTCCAACAGTGTTTCAATCTCGCTCGCCGATAAATCCCACCCCAGGCGGGCGTTGATGAAATCACGCGACACCTGCACCGGCGCATGCAAGCTGCCGCGTTCCAGCACTTCAGGGGCTAGATGGTTATCATCAATAACCGGGCTGGCAACTTTCCCATCAGCAAAACGACGAATCTCATCGGTAATCTTTGCCACCACTGCCAGATTTTGCAATGGACTTTGGCCCTTGTTAAAACGGGTGACAGCATCAGTAAAAATGCCATGCGCCATAGACGTTTTACGTATCGAAAACATATCCCAGTTGGCCGCTTCAATGATGATGTTGGTGGTGTTTTCATCAACTTCGGTGTTGCTACCGCCTATCGAGCCGCCGACACACGCCAGTGTTTCCCCGGCGGCCACCATCAATGCCTCAGCCCGAGGCTCAATCTCCTTGCCGTTCAGCAGCGTAATTTTTTCACCGGGGCGCGGGAAGCGGACGTTCAGTATGGCCGTATCGCCGCCGGAAAGCGCTCGCACTTTATCATAGTCATAAATATGAATAGGCTGGCCGGTTTCCATCATAAAGAAGTTCGTGTAATCAACAATATTATTGATAGGACGCAAACCGACTTTGGCCAGATCGATCTGAAGCCACACCGGGCTGGGCTTAATAGTTACCCCGCGCATCGTAATCGCCACAAAACGAGGTACCAGTTCCGGTACTTCGTTGTGCACTTCAAGCTTCAGCTCCTCAGTTTCCACGCCAGGAAACTCCGGGTGCAGTGTGTACCAGTCCGGACTCTTATAGCGCCGGCCGGATATGCCGGCCAATTCGCGAGCAATGCCCAGCCATCCAAAGCAGTCCGGACGATGAGTGAACATCTTATTTTCCATGTCAATAACGGTATCGCCGCGCAGATGGAAAGCGTCAGCAAACGGCGTACCCGGCGCGATAGCCGGTTCGTCGCTGTCCTGGGTAATTTCCAGAATGCCTTCATGATTGTCACCCAGTGACAACTCACGGGCGCTGGCCAGCATACCATTACTTACCTCGCCGCGCAGCGCACGGGCTTCCAGCACAAACGGATCCTTGCCATAGGTGTCCGGTACAGTCGTGCCCGGCGGCAGCCAGGCAACCGTCAGCCCTTCGCGCACGTTTGGCGCGCCGCACACCACTTGCACATAGCCCTGTTCGTCACGTTTTACATTTGGCGCTTTGCCACCATCATCAATCTTACAGACATGCAAATGATCGGAGTTGGGATGGTCAACGCACGACATCACTTTTACTACAAGCACGCCGTCAAACCGCTCACCAAATGGGACAACTTCTTCAACAGCCCCCAGTTGGGCACCAATTTTGGTCACCAGCGCCTCAACGCCATCCTGCACGGGATCGCCGTCGGATTGGTAATGGTCATTTAAAAACCTGAT
>JARIHB010000132.1 GCA_029288515.1 Candidatus Saccharimonadota bacterium
GTGCCGGTGCATGCAGCCGCTGCAGCTCCTCCGGCAAACTCGCCATCGCTTACGACAGTTACCGACGAGCAGCTCGCATCGGGCGCCCTCAAGCCACCAACACTTACCAAATCTAATGCAGGTACGCCGATTGCTGGTCAGCCTAAGGGCCAAAAAGGCCTGGGGTACAAGGGTATGCCCAGCGCTCCTGGCGCAGCAGCCGCAAAGCAATCAAACATAGCCAGCTTGTTGTCCGGGCCATACTATTGGTATAACGTAGGGTCGCAGGGCATTTCCTCTGGCACGTTGCCAGAAGGCACGTACGCCAACTTCACCATTGCAAAACCGACGCTTACTGCAGGCGACTACCACACTCTTGCTGAAATCGCCGTCCAAAAGACTATCGGCGGCCAACGGCAAATCGTTGAGGTAGGCTGGAACGTCGACCCAGTCGTTAACGGCGACTCCAATCCGCACCTGTTCGTCTACCACTGGGTTAACGGTGCACCGACATGCTACAACGGCTGTGGATTCGTTGACTGGCCATCGAACCCGATAAACGCCGGCACCACTCTATCGCTTTCCTCTAGCAAAAAATTCGGCATTCATCACTCTGGTGGCGCTTGGTGGATTGCGTACGACACTGATTGGGTTGGTTACTTCCCCGATACACTGTGGACCAGCGCTGGCGTGAGTGGGTTTACCAACAGTGACCTAGTACAGCTCTTTGGCGAAGTTGCATCGAGCACCGGCACCTCTACATGTACGGACATGGGCAATGCCTTACACGGTACCGACCCTGCTGCCGCTTTAATTGCGAGCACTACGTACATTAATTTCCCGACTACTTCGATTAACCTGAACGTACATGAGGCAACTCCGGTAGGCGCCTACGCCGGATACACCGAGAATGCCCTCAGCCTTCGTTCCTTCCGATACGGCGGTCCTGGCTGTTGATAATTACATAGTCAACGACACGTCGATCAAAGAGACCTGCATGTGCAGGTCTCTTTCTTATGAGTTTATCAAAGTAACTATCAGCTCGGGATCTTCAGACCCTCACCCCACTACTCCGCCTCTAAATCACGGCGCTCAAATGCCAGCACACCGGCTGCCATCAATGCCAGGCCGATGGCCGTCATCACCGAAAACGTTAGCCAGTCAGGTGTAGCCGCCGGCACCAGCGACACGTGATGCAATAATGATGTGCCAGCCACCACGTCATTCATCTTTACAATCGACGCCACAATATCAACAGTAAACGACCAGGCGATAACTATATACATAGCCAGGCTGGTGAACTTTGGAAGCAGCCCATACAATAGTACGCCCACACCCAACAGCAGCATGACTGGGCCGAGAACATTAAGGCCGCCAAATACCAGGCTTACAAAACCTACTGGTATATCTTGCGTTTTGGCCACTGCCCACACCGCAAAGTTAGCGATGATCGTTATAGCTGTCGCTCCGCCAATGATAAGCACCAAACGCGTACTCAGCCACCGGCGGCGGCTTACCGTACCGCTCACCACGTTATCCAGCCGGCCGCTTGCTTCTTCTCCGCGAGCAGCGCCCATACTAGTGGCAACCATCACCATAAGTATAGTCACCAGCAAATAACTCGCAGCGCTTAGATATGCCAGTGCTAAGCCGGCCGTTGGGTTTCCGCTCAAATTGCCGAACGTTTCCGTTAGTGCGCTTGTAGTAGATAATGCGCTCACGACTGTTTTAACGACCGCGGCAACAATAATAGCAAACGATACAGCCGCAAGTAACCAACTAAATAGCACCGTACGGGTTAAACGAAAATGAAAACCAAGCGGCGAGTTCAGCAAGGTGAAATGCGGCTTGGCGGTATCGGAGTCGGCAATAAAGCTCTCGTCCACGTCACGCTTTGCCGCCAGCCATACCCCGACTGCCGCACATACAATTGTTAGTACGGCGAGTAGTAAAAGCCACCGGGGCTGCGAATGATAGAATGGTTGTACTTTATCTATCCATCCAAAGGGGGTGAAATTTTTGAGCCATGCCAAGCTATCGACGGCAGTTCCTATGGAACGTATAACGAAGAGCGGGATAATGACGCTCAGGCCATACAGTACCGCCCGGCGCCTGGTCGCCGCCAGCTGGCTGGTGACAGCGCCAATTGCCATAGCCAAAGCAGCACCAGCTATCACAACTAAGCCATACAGCAGACAACTCCCTGCCGGAAGCGAAAATTTCGGGCTATGCCCAACAGCCAGCAGGATAAATACCGTCAAGGCATAGATAATCAGAAGGCCTCCAGCCGCTCCGCGAAGGGTTCTGGCAGTCGCCCGTGGAGCCGCCGTTTGTCCGGTTAGCAACAGCTCCCAGCGTCCGTTCTCTTCCTGGCCGCGCAACATCTTGGTAATAAATAGCAAGCCCCATACGGCGCCTATCAGCGCTATGGCGGGCAAAATCCGGTATTCCATATAGCCACCAGGGCTAAGGATATCGGCGTGTCTATTACCATAAAATAAGCCCAGCGCAGCGTTCTCTGCCAGGCCCTGCACTACCTTCGCCCGCTCGGCTGCATCCGGGTACGCGGCAACGATGCCAGCGGCCTGGGCCGCGCTTTCGGCTGCCGCAAAGAGCCCGAACACTACCGCCCCCGCTATTACTCGCCGGAACGTAAAACGTTCGATGACTCGTTTAGCGCCGACTACCGCAGCCACGGCGGCACTCACTGCTTAACCCCGGCCTTCGCCTGGTCTCCATACAGCGATAAGAATAATTCTTCCAACGATGGTTCACGGCTCAATAAGGTTAGCGGTGGGCTGCGGCCAAAACGGTTAACAATTCGTCGATGGGGCCGTGCACCTGGCACGTCAGATGGTTACGCTGCACACTCACGTTGCCCACACCTTTTACTGCATCAACGGCCGGTGGTTTGTTTTTAAACGTAGCCTCCACCGTTACTGCCGATAAGTGTCGCAGTTCAGCGAGTGTGCCCAGCTCTACGAGCTTGCCAGCCCGCAGCACGCCCACCCGATCGCACAGTGCCTCAACTTCTCCTAAAATATGCGACGACAAAAAGACCGTCTGGCCGTTATCCTTAGCCTCTTTGATCGCTTCGCGGAAGACTTCTTCCATCAGTGGGTCCAGCCCGCTGGTCGGTTCGTCAAGAACCAGCAAGTCAGCACGTGAGGCCAAGGCAGCGATCAGCGCCACCTTTTGCTTATTGCCTTTAGAGTAAGCGCGAACCTTTTTGTTCCGATCCAACTCGAAGCGTCCGATAAGCTGGTCACGGTACGCAGTGTCGGTTGAGCCGTGAATTTTTGCCAGCAAATGCAGCGTTTCCATGCCAGTTAAGAAAGGCCACAGATTAGCTTCGCCCGGCACATAGGCCAGCGACGCATGAGCAGCTTCTTTTTGTTTGTGGGCGTCTTTGCCAAAAATGGTCACCTGGCCGGCGGTTGGCTTGATCATCCCCAGCATCAGACGGATGGTCGTCGTTTTACCAGCCCCGTTGGGGCCGAGATAGCCGAGGACTTCGCCCTTTTTAATGGCCAAATGTAAATTATCAAGGGCGACAAAGTTCCCATATTTTTTGGTCAAGCCGCTTATCTCTACTGCATCCATGCTGCCAGCCTTACTTTTTATGTTATTGCTATTTCAAAAGTACCAAAAACTGCTGAAAGCAACAAGCTGGGTACCTTTTCATATATGAATACACAATAAGGTGCAATTTTAAGCAAGCACGACCACAGTAGATGCGGCAACGTTGCGCGCTTCCATAATGTGCGCTTGAGCCTCACTAAAATCTCCGCGGATAACAGTAAAGGGCTTATCTTGTTCTGCTACATATATAAAATCGGGGTAAGTAACCGTTTCTGTTTTAATAGGGAAGCTACCAACGACGCCCTTATCCTGACCCTCCAGAATTTCGGCCATATCCCCTAAAGGTCTATAGTCTGTCCGGTAGCGAACTCCCCAGGCTGCATCTTCGCCCGATAGTTCTGTAAGACAGTTGATGTACAAAGCCTGATACACACATAGCCTTGCAAGGGCTAAGGTCGTTATTTTGTTGTGCTCCCGATTTGCTTCGAGCTTATTCCGCATAGCGATTATACCCTCAGAGGTACTCCTCACCCCGTCCGCTGCATTATAGAGCTCCGCCTCGAACTGCTCTTGCTCGGGAGACAACGACTGACTGCCGCGCATCAGCCAATACCGAGCCGTAGCTTCAGACGGATTACGCGCAGTGACGACTCCTTCAACAGTAAACATAGTAGTGTGATCGTATCACTGTTTTGCGTAATAGCAAAGCATTACCTATTTAGCTACCCGCAAGATGACCGGAAACTGCTCCAGTAGGTGCCGTTTTGCAGAAAATTCCAAGGTGTAGCCGGCGGACTTGTTTGAACGGTGTAGTTCGTTACATCTACCAGCCCGGCATTAAGGCTCTTTAAACTGCTGCATACCGAAGCCACATTGGCTGACGATACGTCGTACACCAGCATACCAATGTCACTGGCCGGATAGTTGCTGACCCACGACGGCTGAGAGTAGCCCGCAAGCGTCGCGCTGGTGCCTTCAAAAATCACCAGTTCGTCGGCAATTTGGGTCGGCTGTAGGCCGGTGTCGTCAAGCTGCCAGTCGGTAGAAGCAGTAGCGCCGGGGTTGGCGATAACATCATCATAATTACTAGGGGCAACAGATTTTATGTAGTCAAATATTTGCCGGTAATACGAGGCGACCGAGATATTATCGCCGCCCGTAACGGTGTCGGCAGGAAAGTTACTGACCTGGTCTAAAAAGATACCGTCGATCTGGGTATCCATGCCAGCCGTGCCTAGGTCGTACACACCGGTGTTATTGCCATTATATTGGTTGTACCACGCGTCAATGTTCGCTTTAACCGTAGCCAACGGAACTGCACCATATGATGTGTCAACGTAGCCAATTACGTTATGGCCGCCGTCGTGGCATATCTCGATTGCCTGGGCGTAGTCGGTATTGCGGCTTGCAGTAGGGCCATTGTTGCCATTGGCAATCACGGTCGAACCGATATTCGAAGTATTGGAATGAGCGCAAGCGTACGACCACGCGTTGCCGGTATTCCACCAGTCCGGATAAACGTACAGCGGGATCAGCTGATGCTGGTTGTTAACGCCCCAGCTGGCGTGCGCCACATCGGTTGTAGCAAACCCGCTGGCCGCAATTACGGCTGCAAGTGCGGCTATAAGCATGCCGCTCCGCAGCGTCTTTATACTCTTTCCTATCTTCATACCCTCTCCCTTTACTATTACAGTACTGTCTCTACATTAATATTAGGAAACTGCCGGCGAAACTCTTCAACACTAAGGGGAATATACTGCCGCACAAAAGTGTGATAATGGATACCACCGGGCTCTTCCGTGTAAGCGGGATCGACAACATCCCGCTGCAGCATAGAGAGTGTATGAACGTCCAGACCGGGGTTTGCATCCCTTAATACCTTAGCTGCGGCATGGGCTGAAAATCCTATGCGCGATACGTCCTCCACTACACATACAGTGCTAACCTGGAGAGCCAAAGTTTCGTCGTCTGGACTAATAAACCGCATATCGCTGCGCGGTGCACCATCCGGTCTAAATAATCCAATAACGTCCTTACCGGTATACCGGCCAAGCTGACCGGCAAAATCAGCCATGCCATTAGGCACGAGGGATAGCGCACCTGCCTCTTGTACACATGGATGCATTGCGTACAACCCCACTAGCCTATCCACTATTTCCTGATGGTCCCCAAGCCGTTCAGCGTCAACCTTGAGGGTGGGTGGCTCGTCGGTGGGAGCAGCAAAGACAAAGGGCTCGCCGCTTTGTCTGGTAATAAATGCGCCCCCTTCGCCCAGGCTTTGCCAGACCAATGCAGACTCGTCAGGCGGTACTTCATAATGCAGGCAGGTATCAAATGGCATAGTGTCCTCCTGCTCATCATTATAGCCGTAGATTGTTTGAGTGCTAAAGCCTATTCTGCCAGCAAGCGCTCCAGCCGGTTGAGCTGACTGGAGAAGCCTTCCACCATGCCCATCTTAACGAGCTGTTCCAGTTGTTCGGCGGTTTCGCATATGCTGCTGCACACCAGGCGGCTTTTACCATTTTCTTCTATGAATTCGACAATGAATTTTTGGGTGGGCATGTCGCTGTCAACGGTACCCTCCGAGTTGGAAAAATGGTCAAGGGCTTCAAAGCGATTTGGCTCGTCAACGGTCACAATGTCCATCAGGCCCCACGACTCTTGGCCGAACCATTCACCCTGGTTTTTATCCGTACATTTCATGGCGTAGTGAACACGGCCGCCGGGCTTGAAATCAAATGTCTTGGTTGTAGTTTCCCAGCCCTCCGGCCCCCACCACTTCTCAAACCATTCTTTGTCGGCGTATGCCCGCCACAACTTTTCCTTTGGCGCATCAAACTCGCGTTCAATAATAAGTGTCTTGTTCTCTAGATCCTTGGTTACTTTTGTCTCGGCCATATTATGCTCCTTCTTTTAATAACGCATCTTAATTTTTTATACCTGCTCTCCCATATGCGGCGATATTGCTCCAGGCAGATGTCAGCTTCTAAGAGCGCTTCGGGTCTGAGCGCCACCATATATTTCCTCCCTTCCCTGCGTTTTTGGATCAACTGCGCCCGTTCCAAAACCTTTAGATGTTTTGAGATAGCTACAAAACTAATGGAATATTTTTCTACCAGCTCGCTGATTGACAGCTCACGCTCCGCCACACGGCTTAATATGTCGCGGCGGGTGGGGTCAGCCAGAGAGTGGAAGATTGAATCTAATGCGAGTATACTTTTAACC
>JARIHB010000134.1 GCA_029288515.1 Candidatus Saccharimonadota bacterium
GCAGCAGACGCTGCCGGCAGCGCTTCTTTGGCGGCCTGTACGGCTGGCGCTCTGGGGTCGATGATGGGCACGGTATTATGGTCGGCTGGCCGAATAACGGCGTTGACCATCGAGGTATCTGAAACGGCACCAAATATGCTGCCCGGCATACGCGCCACGTATAGTCCGGCGTTCGCGTATGTAGTGGCGGTAAGCGTGAAGCTGGCCATTGCCCCATGCACGACTGCAACAGAACTGCCCCGTATTCCATGCCCAATGGCCGTGCCGGCGCGCGACACGGTGGTGGCAATCGCCTGCGCGCCATTATTTATAGCACGGCTGGTATTTTGTAATGCCTGGCCTAGTTTGTAGGTGGCAGTCGTGATAACGTTAGTAACTGCGTTCGGGCTATCAGACACGCCCATGTCGGCCATGCTCGCAGCTGACGCCGTAGAATTATTGGTGCGCATAGCCGATGGTCCAGCGATAGCCACGGCAAGCCATATCATCACACAGCTGACAACAACTGCGGCAATGCCGGCAAATAGAAAGCGTAGTTTATAAATAACAAAACATAAAGTAAGCATAGACAGCCTCCACCCAGCTACTCGCTTATGAACGATGTTATTTTACACTAAGTTTGAACGAAATGCATGCATAAGGGGTAATAGAGTATTAATTGCTGATAAAAGTCATAAATGGATAGCTGCCAAATATCTGCCGGGCACTGCCTGATACAAGGCTGCGAAGCTCATCAGGTGTCATACGTCTGCTTGTTTGCAGCCTGCGTTGCCAGTGGTTTTCGGTATGTTCTATCATTTGTTTGATTGTTTGCCGTATACGTGGGTCGGCGATCATCAGCCGGGCAACTGTGGGTTGCTGCAGGGCGTGAGCGTGTTCTCTCAGTCGTTGCCCGTAGGAAGGGTCGACGGTACTCAGGCGCTCGAAGCCGGTTCGTGTCTGCACCAGGGGATCTATTTGTCTTGTTTTGAACGGCAGCTGCGGAATATCTAAGCTGTAGTCATTGGCGGTAGCTTTGGCTTCCTGAGCGTCCAGAATAGCTAAACTACCAGGCAAGGTGGGAGGATATTCGTCTAAGCAGGAGTCAAACGCGGGGCTGTTGAGCGGCGTATACCGGCCGCGGGCGAGCAGTTTATTGTAGGCTTCTGTGTCATAAAATTGATGCATATAGTGCGTGATACGTTCATGTCTGCCCGGCCATACGTATTGGCGGCGGTACTGGGCGACACTTTTCATAACTGCTTCAAGTATATGGCCGTTGAGGTTTGGAAGTGCATAGGCGTCAAGTTGGGCGGGATCAGTTACGTACATCAGGTCTCGCGGGTGTATCGTGTGCAGGTCAACCGGCTCTGTCTCATTACACACCCACGACCGGGGTGCACCCCCTTCGCCATAAAAGAGTTTTGTGCGCAGCATCAGCATACCAATTAAAAAGCGATGCGTCGGCTCCGACCAATGTTCCTGAGACAACAGCAGAAATCCTTCCGAAAATAGCCGCGCTCGCTGCTGATCTTTCATCGCTAGCATATGTTCGGGTGTAAGCGTAAAGTCATCGGCTGAGAACATGCTGTTTCGAATTATCTCGTTCCAGCGGTTCATTTCTCGCAGTCCATAATCGACGCGGTCCACGCATAAGTCCGGCTGGGGCGCCTCTATCCAATCGATGCCATCAGGGAATATCACTTCTGCGGGGTCAAAGCCATGGCTGCGCAGCATGTCGTTTATGCCGGTAATTTCCAAGTAGCTCCAAAGTTCCAGGTCATGCTGATTCTCGGCCCCTCCCACTCCTTGAAACATCCAGTCCCCAAGGTGTGAACCGTACGTATGCGCAATATCCGATACTACAGTTCGCAGCTGTAAGCGTACCGTCTCTCTGTCTTCAAGACCGTGCACGGCTGCTATTTGGCGGACGAAAAGCGCACTTCCCCATATATGCTCAAACCGTGAGAAGGCGCCCGTATTGGGGATTGTTGTGTACTCTGGCGGTAACGTAAGCTGCTCAACGGCCTGCAGGCGGCGCACCGCATCGCTGTAGAATAGTTCACCAAGCACTTTTTGTTCAGGCTCCTCGTGAACATACAGCCGGCCGGGAGCGCCAAATTGCCATACCGGGTCTTGGAATACAGCCTGGTCCATATCGCAGTTGGGGAGGATGAGGTTCTGAAACATATTTCCTGCTTCCCAGGTGGTACCAGGCAGCCTGTCAGTATCGAGATGCCGCGTACCACCAAATCCGTACAACGCCTCTTCGGCTGGACGGTCGGCGAACGAAGGCGCATTTCCCTCAGGACTCATGTGAAACTATCATCAACCATTTTGTGCGTTTGCACAAGTGTATGCAGTCAGCGGCCAGGGTATTCCCTACGCCGGCATTCTAGCACGAGTTGCTTGCGTGTAAAATTAAAATACTTCGCGCGGGCGCGAAGTATTTTAATTGCTTATGTTTGGAGGGCCACGGTGGTCGCTATCGCAACCATTTTGGACGCTTCAAACGGTTTGTAACGAATACGATTGCTCCCGTAAAGAAAATGATTACTAATGGTTTGCCCAGATGATGAGCCCAGTGATAGGCATTATTAAGTGCGTAATTGTTATTGTTATACTCGGTACTGTCAAATACTTTCGCCACCGTCAAAACAAATATAAGCGAGCATATACATGCTGCCACTAAAAATCCGGTTATAAACCAGTACTTTACTTCCGTCATTCCTTTGCGTACAAATCGTAGGCTTAAGAAGGCAGCGGCGCTCATCAGCATCAGTCTGGACAATACAGTGTACACTTGATCGCTTACGGCGATTACATTTTCGTAATCGTTAATTTTTCTCCAACATATACCGCCTGGGTCACCAATGACGAAGTCTCTGCTTAAACAAGTCTGTGCATTGTCCTCAAATAACCAGGCGCCTACAGTTGCAATAACGAGCAGGGTTGTCAGAAGCTTAAGGATTCCGCTGGGCGTGCGCGGGTATGTGATCTTCATTCTGGCGGTGATTTAGCCTTGAGCTATTTAAATTTGTGACAGCAGTATTACTCTGCAATGGTTTGAGGGCTGGTACTGGGTCGTGGTTTCATGATGCCCATGAGTGCGGCACAAAGGGCGACACTAATTATTAAAGCAGTCCCTGCAGCCACAGCCGCTTCCCATCCATGAACGAGCCGATAGTTCATCACGGCAGGATAATGTGGACCCTCTGGGCCGAAAAGAACATGATACATGCCGAACCAATGCCAGCGGGCTGTTTGTTCAAAAGAGCACGATGAAACGTGGATATTGGTGCAACCCTTAAATGTCTCCGGCCCTTGAAATTGTAAAGGCATAACGAGAAACAAGACAATGGTTACTGCGATTATCGCTAAAAGGCCGAAGGCTCGCTGGCTAGCCGTACTATTCTTCATAAGATTTATACCGTTCCTTTCTATTAAGGATTGCCGGGGCTGCCGGTTGTAACGATGTGCATCAAGTGAGCCGAAACATTGGGATAACGTACCTGCAGCCATTTATGGTGCACGCTTGAATACGTTACGCCACGGTCGTTCGTGGGTGAGGGAATCGTACCGTCTTTATCGTTCGTGCTCCAGTCGGCAACCTCCAGGTAGCCGCTTGGGTCAACACGAGTAACTACTGCGACGTGGCTTATGCCTTCACCATTACCCCAATCATAGAATACCAAATCTCCTGGCGCAGCGTCTTGAGGATCGTTGTTGGCCGGGCTAAAGTCGATGGATTCCCATGTTGAGTTCGGGTAAGTCTTTTGTAGGTAATTCTTGAATGCTATTACATTCCATGCGGCAGTTGTACCGGGCAAGTTATAGTCAGGGTTTTTAGATGTATAGTGTCGTAATCTTTCAATGTCGCTCGACAAATGGCCTGCAGATGTCCACTCGGATGTTTTGACCAGACCGCCTTGCCATAAAGCATTGCTGGCGAACCAGGTGCATGAGCCATCAGTAGGCGGTTGATCCATACCGTTAGCGTATGCCCAGTCTGCTGCGGCTTGACCGTTATAGATATTAGTCTGTTCGGGTGTAGCACTAGCGCCCTGAAGGGATTCTGCAGGTTGCAAGCTATTATTTTGAGCGCTTGCATTGTTCGAAGTGCCGCCGCATTCAGGTATACCTTGTTCTGTCAGCTCCTGGCCTTCTTGACCTTGGTGCGTATCGGTGTCTGCAAAGAAATCGGCAGCGAAACCCGTATTACCAGTTGCTACGTGCGTGCCGTGAAGCCATATGCTGTCGCCATTCACATTGTCACTCTGTTTCCAACAGTCAGGATCGAATTCATCACCTTCGCCCATTAGATCAGAGGTTTTAGTATGTAAGCCCGGCGTGTCAGGATGGAGCCATAGACCTTCGCCGCCTGTATTGTAGACGTGGTGTACCTGCGAACCGTCTGCAGCTGCGGGACTCGCTTCTACGGCAATGGTTCCGAGGACAGCGGTTAGGACGGCAGCGGTATGGCCTAGCTTCTGCGTTATACGCTTCTCACGCCACCATTCACGAAGAGAGAATCTTGGTGTTTCTGTATTGGTAACGATAGGGTCGGCCGCAAGCTCGACAGATCGATACACTGCCTCACTGTGATGCAGAACATCCGAAGGTAATTCATCTTGAGGTATTTGTACCGTCTCGATAAGCTCTGGCTCCGGTAATACGAATGGCCTTTCTGACATATATCGCCCCTTTCACGTCGGTATGATTTTTCTTCCAATGTATTTGACGTGCAGACAATTTATCACAGGTTGTCATGGCAATCCTTAAATAAAAATTAAACGTTTTGGTTTTGTTTGATTGAGAAAACCCTATCTTTTATTCAAAGGTGCGCACAAATTTAGCCAATGTACGTAGTTCACGATAGAAGTTGGCTATCAAGGCTATGGTCGGTGAATTGTGTTGAATCAATAATGATGTCTACAAAAGCATCTTTGGCGAGCGACTCAATAAGATAGTACTCATCTTGAGTGAATACATTACCTTTATTTGATCCGTGGATTACCTTGCTGCGCTTATCGTACAGCTTGCCAATGCGCTTTGCATAGTCGTAATCTTCATTCTTATATTTTGCTAGTCGTAGCGAGAGCTTATATTTCAATTCTTATTATCGTCAACAAAGATCGCCTCAAGGATGGAGAAATACAGTACGCATGCAACGTCAGGAGCGGCCGCTTGATGTCGGGCTGCATTGAGTAAGGCACAAAAAATATTAAATTTGTGGTTGGGCAAATCTTTCGACTCCTCGTATGATAGGACGTTCCGTATAGTCTCAGCTTCTTTCTTGCCTAATGTGCCTAAAATTCGAGCACTCTGGTGTGATCTATATGCGCCACGTGATGCCGAGAAACGGGCCGACGACTGGCTTGCTCTGACGGAGAAAGCTTTTGATTTTGCAACTTACGCAAGAATTCGATTTAACGAGACCAAAGACCCGAAAGTAAGAAGGGACATATTACAGACGTTAGGTGCGAACTTCCTGTTAACAGATACAAAATTGACCCTTACCCCTAAGAAGTGGCTGGTGCCCATAGAGAGGGACTATCCGGCCCTAGAGAAAGCCTATCGCTATGCTCGAACCAACAAAAAAGCGACTTCTACGGATATAGAAGCCGCAATATCGGCAATATTTGAATCTTGGAGGGCCAGCAGGGACTTGAACCCTGGACATTCTGCTTAAGAGGCAGACGCTCTAACCAGCTGAGCTACTGGCCCAAAATTTCCACGGAAATTTTGTACACGCATTGCGGTTACAAGGAGCTATAGTAACAGATCAACCCCTAAAAGTAAATGCCTCTTATGCCGGCTACAGATTTCATGTATGATAAGCTGAAGATAAGCTCGAAAGAAAGGAAAATATGCTTGCCGCACTTACAACCTTAGCCCAGGATTATAATTATACGTACACCGCACCCACGGCGTTGTCGTCGGACCATTCGGGGGTCTCCGCGGGGCTTGTTATTGTTCTGTTGATTATCAGCCTCGTGCTGGGTATTGCGACTATTGCCGGCATGTGGAAGGTGTTTACTAAGGCAGGCAAGCCGGGTTGGGCGGCAATTGTCCCTATCTATAACCTCTACATTCTGCTTCAGATTGTGGGCCGCCCGACGTGGTGGCTGCTCTTGCTTCTTTTGTCTTTCATCCCGTTTGTAGGTTCTATCGCGGTGCTAGTTGTTATGATTATTGTTTCCAACGATTTGTCGAAGTCATTTGGCAAGGGCGTGGGCATGACTGTTGCCCAGGTTTTGGTGCCCTTTGTAGCCTACCCGATTTTGGGTTTCGGCAGCGCCAAGTATGGCGGCCCGTCGGTACCCCCGCAAAACGGAAATGGCGACCATCACAAGCCGACGGCATCAGCTGGCGACACGCCACCGCCAGCCACGCCAGCTGTTTAAGAACACCGGTACATCTGTTACAATACAGCCTGTGAAATCGCTTAACGGCAAAGAACTGGCTGCCTACATAAAGGAGCGCCAAGCACACGACGTGCGGGCGCTCCGTCAGGCTTGGCATACGCTTCCAAAGCTGGCGATTGTGGCAACTATCGACCACCCGACCATTAATGTGTACATGCGCATGAAGCAACGCTATGGCGCCGATCTGTTGGTGGACGTGGGTATACACAAGGTTCCCCAGGCTAAGGCCCCGGCGCTTATCAAACAGTTAAATGCCGACGAAACAGTGCATGGCATTATCGTGCAGCTGCCGCTTGAGCATCCGGAAGAAACAGAGACGCTCGTGAACCTTGTGGCTCCGGAAAAAGACGTTGACGCGCTTGGTAAAGAGGCACAGTTCGATCCCGCAACACCGATGGCTATCCTGTGGTTGCTGGCCGGCTATAACGTTGACCTGCACGGCAAGCGGGTGCTGTTGATCGGCCGTGGCAAGCTGGTGGGCGCACCACTGGAGCGCATGCTCCTGGCTTCGGGTATAGAAGTGAGCGTCGCCGACCGTTCAACCGGCGACCTCAAAGCTGAAGCATTACAAGCAGATGTTATTATTACGGCTACTGGCAGTCCGGCGATCCTTTATCCGGATATGATCAAACAGGGTGCGGTGGTAGTTGACGCCGGTGTGGCCGGCGAAGAAGGTAAAACCGTCGGCGACGTGGCGCCTGAGGTATATGAACGTGATGATCTTACGATTACACCGGTGAAGGGCGGAGTAGGGCCGCTTACGGTGTGCGCGCTCTTCGACAACGTTATTCGGGCTGCGCGGCGGGTTTCTCAAGGCCGGCAGTAAGGTACGTATACATTTCTGGCGGCATGTGATGGCTGGCTAGCTTGCGGTAGTCGTAATCATCTGGCAACTCAAACTGGTAGCGTTTTGCGAGCTCGGGGTATGTTTTTTGGGCCAGGCGCATGGCGCTGCGACTCTCTTTTATTTCACCTACGCAATCCAACGGTTTGCCGCCCTCAATGCCAAGCAGTTGCCGGTACAGCGGTTCCAGCTCCGGATCTAAGAGCAGATTTTTGCCGCCCCACAGCGGTGTCAACTGGTCTTCCGGAATGAATGGTGACAGTACAAGATATACAAACGCGCACTTGGGGCATGTGCCGCACCACGACATGTGATCGCTGGTGTGCACAAAGGCGCGGTTACACGAGCTGAAGACGTCCTTGTACGTCTCGAAGCTGTTCCGTGCGAATAACTCTGCAATGTACATCTCGCTTAACGGCCGCAGGAACGAATAGTAGCGCAACTCCTCACCGAACAAGTGTTGAAGCACTTTCTGAAAGTCATCTTCAAACTCCTGGGACTTAGAGTACTGATGATTAATCTCTACGCCATTATAGGTAAAGTCTGGCTCGTTAGCAGACTGTTCATTGGACACCACTACATCCTGTTTGCCAGCCAGCACGGCGCCTACGATACCTGCGCAGGCTAAGATGGCAGAGATAGGCACATGGCCGCTCATCGAGCCATGTTCGCGCAGGCTTATTAATTGGGGATCCCAGGTGCGCTCCGCCCAATAGTGCGGCAGCCCAATGCGGTCTACCAGCGGTTGCAGCTGGGCCCGATGGCCGACACTCCACGTGGCGAGGGCGGGTACGTGTGGTCGTAATAGGTCAACCGTCACTAATGAGTCTTTACCGCCTCCCAGTCCTACCAACATGCCATTGCCCGGTGTTTTGCTGTGCACGGGTGCAATCGACTGCATGGTAGTTGGGAAGGTGACAGGCGTGTGCGGGTCAAGCTTATTTACATACCAAAATTCCCCCAGCCCGCGCTGGTATGTCTTGCTAAAGAAATGCGCCATAAACGGGTCGAGCTCACCCTGATTGACGACGATCTCGCCAGGCAGATACAGCTTGTAGTACGATACGCCAACCATAAAGAATAAGAGCTGAAAAGCTTTGTCGAGAACAACCGGATCGTAGGCGACAAACTCAAAGTCGTATCGGAATGTTTCGGTAAAATGTAGTTCGTCATCCAGACGGTAGTGCAGTGATACTGTTTTTGATGACTCGTCGAAGGCGTAATTGTCGAAGATAAACTGCTTGTAACGACTCATAGGGCGTGCACCGTCTCCTTGAATGCCTGGCCGCGTACCTCAAAATTTTTAAACATGTCGAAGCTGGCAAAGCCAGGCGACAGCACCACGGCATCGCCTGGCTTGGCAAGCGCGCGGGCTTCGGCAACAATCTGCGGCATCTCTTTAGCGGTGCTTATATGGAAGCCGTTATAGCCGGCATGCTGGAACGCTTCAGCCACGCGGGCTGCGCTTTGGCCAATCAGCAATACAGCGCGGACATCAGTGCGTTTG
Organism: Candidatus Saccharimonadota bacterium; assembly: GCA_029288515.1. Lineage (GTDB taxonomy): Bacteria > Patescibacteriota > Saccharimonadia > Saccharimonadales > UBA4665 > PMNU01. The sequence continues at coordinate 8,759 of JARIHB010000134.1, forward strand.
TGTACGTTGCGTGCAAATTCCTCAAGCGGCAGCATACGCTCGTAACCGCCCACAATGACTACTTTATGGCCGGGGATAGCAGCGATCGCCGCTTCGGTAGCATATGGATCGCTGGCAAATGAGTCGTTATAGTAGCGGACTTTATCTAATTCACGTACTAATTCTAATCGGTGGGGCAGCCCGCTAAATGTAGTAAGCACCCGGCGGATCGCATCTCGCGCTCGCGTGGCCTGCCACACGGCCGTAACCGCGGCACATACATTCTGCCAGTTATGCGCGCCTAATAGTTTGAGGTCGGATGTTTTGCACAACACCGTTTGGTCGATCATTACGTTATCTTCATGTATATAAGCGCCCGGCTCGTCGTAGTAAGCGATTTTGTCGCCTGGGCTTACGCTGGCGATTTTATGCGACATGACGTTATTGGCGTAATAAATAGCCACATCCTTGGGGCCTTGGTGGGCAAACATATTCGACTTTGAATGGTAATAATCGGCTTCGTTACCATGCCAGTCAAGGTGTTCGGGCTGTACCATGAGGCATACACCAATATGGGGGCTGTATTTGATGTCGTATAGCATAAAGCTGGACAATTCCAAGACTACCCAGCTGTCAGGCGTTAATTGGTCCAGGAAAGTGAGCGGCGGTATGCCGAAATTGCCGCCGATAAACGCCTGCTTGCCGGCAGCTTCCAGCATAGCCTTGATAAGCATCGAGGTTGTGCCTTTGCCCTTGGTGCCGGTTACGCCAATGATATTCTTGGTTGGCGATACTCGCATGAATTCGTTAATGACAGTAGTAATTTTGTCGCGTACGCCAGGGTTTTTAGCCAGGATAGTGTCTGGGTGAATGCTGGCGGTGCGCACGATAATATCAAAGCGGTCCAGATT
>JARIHB010000140.1 GCA_029288515.1 Candidatus Saccharimonadota bacterium
TGGTAGGGCTAGAATACATCGGTCGAAGATTTGAACCGGAATATCACTTATTGCGTAAACACGCTACTTACCATCTGCTGCCAGAAGGCCAAAAAGCCCTCAAGAAAATATCGGCCACAAAATACAAGCCAACCGCCCTGCGCAACACCAATAAAGACCCGGACGCCACAGAAGAATTTATTAATCACTGGTTAGCTGTATTCAAGGCTCACTGCGTACTTAAAGAGTTGTATGGTGATAACCTGCAATTCTTTACTAAAAGCCAGCTTACAGGCTCTAAGACCCTTCCGAAGAAGCTATCCGATGCCTACATCCAAATTGAAACCGAAGACGCGCAAAAGCGCTTCTTTTTCGACGTACTCCATGAAGATCAACCATTTTTCTTAGCCACTCGGCGCGTTATGCAATATATCGACTATGCCGAAAACGGCGACTGGCCCAGCAAGTACGACTTTCCGCCGATTCTATTAGTTTGTGATAGCATCTCGCTACAAAAGCGACTACTCAAAAAGATGCGACGAGCAATCGAAAACGCTGATAACGATGAGCTGAGATTTTTTATCATCTCCACGGGCGAACTTGAGGGTGACACTTGGCAAAATATGGCCGACCCCGGCGAAACACTATCATTGGGGACTATTTAGAACTTCTCATTTGTACTCAAATGGGAAGTCACATATTTGCCAACGGCAAATATGTTTGAGCCCAACAGATAAGGTATTATTAGAGCATGAAAGTATCCATTCCTGAACTCAAAGCCAAAATGACAGATGTTCTTTTAAAGAGAGGCTACGACAAAAACGACATATCTTTTGTTATCAATATGTATCTTGGCGGCGAGCTGCGGGGGCACACCAGCCACGGCCTCGCTAGCTTCGTATCATTCGCCCAAAGTGAGCCTGAAGTGCACGACGAGCCAGTCGTGTTGAAAGACACGCACGCGCTATTTGCGCTGGATGCAAAAGGCGCTTCGGGTAATGTGATCGGCAAGCGTGCCGCCGACGAAGCCGTAAGACGTGCTAAAGCCGAAGGCGTCGGCACCGTCCTCATCAAAGACATGGATAGTTGGCTGCGACCCGGTGCAATCGCTGAGTATATCGCCGAGCAAGGTTATCTGGCCGTAGTTATAAACAGCGGCGGCGGTACGTCAGTTGCGCCTCCTGGCGGTTTTGATCCGACGCTTGGCACTAATCCCATCGCCTACGGCATACCCACAGCAAACGAGCCATTGGTGGTAGATATGGCAACCGCTCAACATGCCTGGGGTCAGGTACGCTTAGCTAACAAGTACGAAACGCCTCTACCGCCCGATGCTTTTTATAACGATAAGGGTAACATTACCCGCGAGGGCAAAGAGGCATACTCAGTAAAGGCTTTCGGTGGCTACAAGGGTTATGCCTTGGCTCTGATGGTGGAGGTAATGACTGGCTCGCTAGTGGGCGTGCCTATGATGATTGAGAGTACCGCCGGTAGCACCTTTGCGGGTAAATTGCCGCGCCGTGGCGCTGTCATTATAGCCTTCGACCCGGCAAACATGGTTGACCCGGAAGAGTTTAAGAAACAAAACAGTGAGCTGCTCGCGGACATCCAAAAGAGCCAGACGTTGCCGAGTGAAGAAATCCGTATCCCCGGCGTTGAGGCTGGCAAACGAAAAGCTGCAAGCGAAGCAAGTGGGAAAGTAGATATTCCTGATGAACTTTGGAAAGAGATTAAGAGTCTATAATGAATCCTGCCGAACCCGCACAAGTTGAATTAGCCAAAAAACTCCTAGAAACAGTGCGCCATGCCTCTTATGCTACCGTCAACGAGGATGGCACACCCCACAATTCGCCGCTCATGCTCATCTACAATGAAGACCTTACGAAGCTCTACATAGGCACATATAGCGAATCGCTCCATACAAAAAATCTTGTCCGTACAGGCAAAACATTTGCAGTACTCTACGACTCATTCACCAAGGGACAGGGTGGCGTATATATTACTGGCGTTAATGCTCACGAGTGCGAAGGTGACGAGCTAGTCGAAGCGCTGCGAGTGCATAATACTTTTCGGGCCAAGCATGGCAGCCAACCTATAGACATCGGTTACTACCAAGCGGCCAAGCCATCTCAACGCATGTACAGCATCGACATCGCCAAAATCGAGGTTTACAGCGCACTTCGAGACGAAAATGGGTTGATGATCAGCGAAGCAAGGGTGCCGGTCGAGGCCAAAGAGCTGTTGGAGGATAATGCATGAATACACGACCATACAGCACCGAAGATTACGCCCAAGTTATCGCCCTTTACAAACAAAGCGAACTCTACGGCGGCCAGTTTGATGAAAATCGCGACAGCGAAGAACGGTTACACAAACGTACCGAAGCTGACCCGGATGCTATTCTAGTTGCCGAGCAAGACGGAAAGATTGTGGGTACAGTGTCGCTTATTGAAGACGGTCGTGTTGCCTGGCTATTTCGCTTCGCAGTGCAGCAAGGCGAAAGCGAAGCCGCGATTACTAAAGCGCTGTGCGATAAAGCCCTTGAAGCGCTGAAAGCCAAAGGCCACAACCAAGTTCTTGTGTATACTCCTGT
>JARIHB010000161.1 GCA_029288515.1 Candidatus Saccharimonadota bacterium
TTGCCGCCCAGCTTTTTATGGGTGGGTTTGTAACGCGTATCTTCCTGCAAGGGCTGCTTATGCAGTCAGGGAAACGGTATATCCGCAAGCAAACCAGAGCAGAACTAACCAAGTACATTGACGAGTTCATGAGATATGTGATGTGACGCGTGGGCACGTCAATGCACGTTCTATTATCTGCTCTTGTCTATCGCAATACTTTGGGACGACACATGCGCAGTGCAATGCTAATGGCTAATACGCCAGCTGCAAGAAACGCGACGATGAACGGGCCGTTGCTGACCGGTTTTCCGTAACCGGTGTTTGGCGCGGCCGTACCGTTCACCTGAGCCAAGCCGACCGGGTCAATAATCACGCCGTTCACCTCGCCGTCTTCATCCAACGGGCCGCCATCGGCAATGGTATAGGTGAGCCGTAGGGCATGTTCGCCGCTGAGCGTGGTATCGGCGATTACGGCGCCTGGTATATCGCTGTAGATGTGCGTCGTGCTGTTATACTTGCGGGCAACGACCTGGTCGGGCGTGAGGCCGGTCTTAAATGTTAGCGTAATCTGATTTTCGATACTGCTGGTTGTGAATGTAAAACTGGTAAGCCCTAGGGGATAGCTATGTCCGCTGTCGGCTACAACATTCGGGGTTGAGCTGATACTGGTAATATTGGTGCCGGCGGGCGTGGCTATAATAAACGGCTGATTATCGGGCGTATTGGCCGATTGTGCGGATACGAAATGCAATTGAGCGTAGTACACACTATCTTGGGTTAAGCCGCCATTTTGCCCGGTAATCACATACCAGTAGCCGTTATGAACGGTTGAGATTGCGTAGCGCAGCGGCTGCGGCAAACTGTTGCTGCTGGTCGTCCAACCGGCAAGCGATCCGTCATCGTTTACTCTGGTGTAATATACGTCGGCTTTGGTTGTTGAACTATCGGTATTGCCGCCGGCAAGGTATATGTAACCGTTACTGGAAGTGGCGGTTGGCGCGTCGAGCGCCTGAGGTAAGGTGGCGGCGTCAGTATCCCAGCTGCCAACCGACCCGTCATCGTTAAGGACAGCATAGTACGAGCTATCCTTAAAGTTAGATCCCATATCACCGCCCATAATATATACACGGTCTTTTACCACTGTTGCCGCCGTATCTGCAGCCTCTTCAGGTAGGGAGTTAGGGCTGGTTATCCAGCTGTCAACCGACCCGTCACTGTTAACTTTGGCATAGTAGACCGTGTCTAGAAAATGAGAGTTTTCGTCCAGGCCGCCAATAAAGTAGATGTAGCCGTCATGTGCAACGGCTGAAGCCTCATACGCGGCTTGGGGCAAACTATGAGAGCTGGTTATCCAGCTGCCGATTGACCCATCACTGTTAAGCTTCGCGTAGTAGACCGCGTTCTGCATGCCGCCGCCATAACCACCCATTACGTAGATATACCCGTTAGCGGTCACAGCGCTGGGGTAATACACGCCGTGCGGTATGGGGTTGCTGCTGGTTATCCAGCTGCCAACCGACCCGTCACTGTTAACTTTGGCATAATTGACAGTATCCAGCCAAGTGGCGCCGCTTGAAGACGAGCCGCCTATCACGTACACGTAATCATTAAAAGTAACACTCGCTGCACCCGAAACATCCAATGGCGCGTGATGTGTACTGGTTGTCCATGCTCCCACGGAGCCGATCTCGTCTGCCGTAGCCGCCGGTATGCCGGCCGACACGACTATTGCGGTGATGACTGCAGAACATATCACCCTGAATGCGCGCGCTGTACGTTGTCCCATTATGTTCCCACTCCACTTATGCCTTTATTGAACACGGTTACGGCATAAATAGCAATCGGTTATTCATATTCTCGTGCATGCCTTTTGCGGCCAGTACTTTTAATCCCTATTAAGGTCAATAAACTGTGTGGAGCTACCGATTGAACGACGGTTGACGGGTTGTACCCGCCCTCCGGCACTGAAGCGAGTGGCCGCTGTACCTATCGCAGTATTATAACAGTCGTGCGCCCAGACTTTCGGCATACGTTTCAATAACTTTGTTGTCGGGTGACATAATATCATAGTGGTGCATGTCGTCAGGTGTTACCCACTTATAATCGTCATGTTCTTCACTGAGTGCGACCGTATTGGTAAGCGGCTTGCACATAAAGAATATCGCTACGATCTGGTTTTGGACACCTTTTATAACTGGCCGCCACTCACCTACGTAGAGCGGTTTACCTATCTCTATGCGCAGCCCGCTTTCTTCGTCAACTTCGCGTTTGAGGCCGTCTAGAAATGCTTCGCCAGGGTTTAACCTGCCGCCAGGAAGGTGGTATCTGCCGGTATTTGTACCTTCTGCGT
>JARIHB010000005.1 GCA_029288515.1 Candidatus Saccharimonadota bacterium
GATCTACACGAGCCTTATCGTCGGCAGCGTCAGATGTGTATAAGAGACAGGTTACGGCACGTTAACGATGTGTATGTCATCACGGTGCAGAGCTGCCACCCGGTCATGCGTTTTATCAGAGGTAACCACCGTAATGGGCTCGGTGGTGTTATCGGCACACCAATCCAATGTACGCACCCGGTCATCAATTGTTTGCCGACCTGTAACTGTTATAGCGTTCGTACAGACATCAGTAAGGTACGACGCTGAACGTGTAAAGTATGCACCGTAGTTATCCTCCCCAAACGTATAACCGCGAAGTACCACGATCTTCGTGTTAGTGAACGTATCCCGGTCAGACAAATAAGCAGCAAGAACCTTAGCCGTGTCATAGGCGAGGAGGCTGCGTCGCTGCGCCATATTATTGAGTGCCGATGTGTTCTGGCCGCTCGCGATGATAGCCAGCGTCACTACCCCTGCAGCAACAATAACCGGCGCAAATGGCAGTCTGCTCCCTTTGCTCATGCGAGTCATAAGACTAGTAAATGCCGGCACGAAGAAAATCCCCAGCAAGCATACCGCCAAGCCAAAAACCTTAACAAAATAGTACGTCGTTTTATCAGCGCTCCACAGCTGAAAAACGAATATTGCAAAAGAGAACAAAATGATAGGTATAGTGGCCACTACGAGCGCGTCGCCGAGGTTCCGGTCAGCATCCCGGCCGTAGAACCATACGCCAAATACTACCACAGCAATTACGCCCACTAACGTATTGCTGATGGCGAAAATGCCACCGTCGGTAGTAATCTGCGCCGCAGTGCTGTCAGCGGCAAACGCTTTAAAGATATACACCTGGAACAACGCCGCTCCCACGGTTACTGCCACTACGACCACCGGAAGCCATATCGCGCGCCACCTATGTATACCATCTCGCAGCACTGCAAACATGACGCGCGGCCGCCACACGGTCACAAATCCAGCCACAACCATAGCCAACGCCACTGGTAATGGCAATAACCACGTCTGCGCCACACCAGTTAACGCCAGACAGGAGACAAGGAATAATGGTAATGCGCGCGACTGGCCCGCCCGTTCGATAATCATGGCTGCAATAAGCAGCAAATAGGCGATACAAGCGGCATAAGGACTGAAGCCAAACGTGAGAGTACCCCAAAATACTAATCCCTGTATCAGTAGGCTGCCTACAACGAAAACGCCTACCGTACCAGCTGTCGGCTCAAGCCGGCGCTTGGCAAGACCTACGGTCAACCGCCATGCGATGCGAGTAAACACATAGAGCGTCACAACATACCACGTCGCACAGGCTAACAGATAACTGTTAACTGCCAAAAACGGCTTGGCATGATTAAATAAATCGACGCCGAAACCGCCTAATATATTTGCTGTTGATAAATGCCAGCCCTGCGGATACGCATAGGCATTCAAAACGTTTAGGGCCTTATCGTGCAGCGACTCGTTTGTACCATACAAAAAACTATCGTTATCAGACACACCGCGTAACAACGTAAGATGTGCCGTATTGTCAAACCCATTACTGAATATTTGTACCGTCGCAGCATTGGAGGGCCGCGGCACATAGAAGTTCGCCAGTATCAAGCCGATTGCCACGACAGCCAGCCCACAGGCTATGACGTCGCCCCGATCAATCCGGCGCATGGTCGATAGTTGCCTGCGCCCGGCACTCACCCATAGCGCATACTGTATGGCAGCATATACTGCCAGTACTGCCACCGGTAGCACACGAACTGATAGCATCCAGCTGCATGTCCCTGCGATCATAATAGCAACGCATAGCAGCAACAACTGCACAACACTGTTACCAAACAATGTATCGAATATGCGTGATACACCTATCCGACGTGCGGCCAGATATACTGCAGTCAGATAGGCAAGGCCATACAGTGGCGTACAGGCCACGGCCACCAGCACAGCCAATGTCACTATCCACTTCCAATTGATCGCCCGCATACTATACCTATACTTTCATACTAATAACTAACACACCCAGAATAATAATGGTGCTGCCAATAATTTGCTGGGGTGTAAGTCGCTCATGCAGGAATATATAGTTAGCGATCACTACAAAAATCAGTGACATAGTAGTTATTAACGTAGTGATGCTCGTAGAGCTCGCCGACAGTGACGGTACTTTGTATACCGCATTATTGAGTACTACGAATACCAGACGAGCCGTAAAGGCAAACACAGCCCCCAAGATAAACTGCCAGCTAAATACCAGCGTCACAATCCTGGCCGGCGTCATATCACCGCCTATAATCGCCCGGCTGCCAAGCAATAGTATCGAAACGACCGTTGCCGCCGAAAACAGTACTGTCAAGATAATGATGTTCAACATATTAATCCGGATACTCCGTGTCGGGAATACGGTTACCCTTACATACAAACTCTATCAGACGGTGCAGATTGTAGTCGCGTCCAAAGTGTTTGGCGTTGTATGCCTTGCCGGCAGCTCCCATTTTGAGGCGTTTCTTTTTATCCATATCTACGAGGGTTACAATAGCCTTGGCCATACCTTTACTGTCGCCGGAATCAACGCATAGGCCGCACCCGCTGTCATTAATCAGCCGTTTAGCCTCACCATCCATAGCGCCCACAATTGGGCGGCCGGACATCATATAAGAATTCACCTTGGCCGGAATACCGTATTCAAACAGCGGGCTTTTAGAGAGCGCCACAATCATTGCATCGGCGATCGTCTGGTACTTAGGCACTTCTTCGACCGGTTTTAAGCCTTCAAAAAAGAAGTTATCAGCCAGGCCGCGCTTTGCAACTTCATCCATCACCCACTTTTTAGACATGCCTTCGCCCAAAATGATGTAATTGATCGGCGTTTTACTCTTCTTTTTGGCAATAGCCGCTGCATCGATAATTGTGTCGAACGACTGGGCAGGATTGATGTTACCGGCAAAGACAATGTTGAAGCCTTTGTTAAACCGCTTCGCAAGCGCCTTATCGTGCACTTCTTTATCGTAGAGCGTTTCGGCGGCCTGCGGTATATAGAGCGTCTTTTGTTTATCGATGCCCGCTAAGTCAACCAACCGCGTCTGGATACCTTTAAATACGCCCATCAGGCCATCTGCCCGACGATAATGCCAATACGACATTGCCGTAATGGCTTTTACCACAAGCGGATTTTTAAAATGCAGCATCGAGAACAAACTATGCGGCCAAAAATCGCAAATCACCATATACAGCTTAATACGCTTAACTTTGGCAATAATAATGCCCGGCAACGACATAAACACCGGCGACAGCTGATACACCATTACCCTGTCATACTTGCGGAACAGCAGCATAGGTACGTAAAACATCGCACCTATCGGCCATGATATGTAATTGATAAAAATACGCGGATTGCTGTTGTTGCCACGCGGAATTTCAGGCGCGCGAATGATATTGACGCCGTTGTGTACTTGCCGGCGATTCTTAAAATATCCATAGCCATCAAAAAATTTGCCCGCCGGATAATTTGGAATGCCGCACAACACATCCACCTCATAGCCCTGTTCCACCAAACCTTCACAAACGTCAGTGACCCGGAATGTTTCCGGCCAATAATGCTGCCCTACTACTAAAATGCGTTTCTTTGCCATAGCTATATATACTGCGGATATAATGCCCGGTGGCCGTCAATCCATTCCTTCATCTCTTTAATCATTGTTGGATAATCGCTCACGTTGAAAGAAAAGTCAGTGCGGGTGTTAGCGAGGGTCTTATTAGTAGTGAGCGGCGCTTCTTTTGCCTCGATGGTTATATCACTGCGCTTCCATACCTCCTTGAACAGCGCAAGCAGATCATGCTTTGTGATAGTGTCATGCGCCGGAGTCAAGTGGTACAGACCTGCAAGAGGTGTTCCGATGGCAGCAGCAATACCTTTCGCCAGTTCAACCGTCGTAATGCCATTCCATGTAGCGTTCGTAAATCCAAAAATTGTACCGTGCTGCTGCGAAAACCAGTTAAACAGCCCGGTGCCATTCGCATGCGGCAGTTCCGGACCGATGATCGACATACGAAACGTCACATCTTTATCATTGCGTATCTCACCCAACGCTTTGCTGCGGTCATACATTGTCTGCCCATCGTATGAAGAGTCTTCGCGGTATGGTCCGTTAGCGCCCGAAAAGACACAGTCGGTACTCAAATGTATGAGTCTCGTTGCAGTGCCTGCGTAGCGCTGCGCTAGAAAGTGAGGCATGTAGCCATTCAGATAAGCCGCCAGATCGGGGCGCTCATCACTTTGCTTGATAAGCACTCCCACACAGTTCACTACTACGTCAAACATTTTGCCATCCAGAAATGCACGCGCGGCTTGTTGGTCCGCTAAATCCAGACGCACAGTGTCCTCGTTCAACTTATTCCGGCCGCCTGCGGTGGTCACTTCGTGCCCATGCTCAGCGAGGTACGTTGCTATTACATGGCCAGCCATGCCGCTGGCGCCCAAAACCAGCACACGGCTCACAGCTCTTGTCCTTGCTTACCGGCCAACTCCTGGCGCACATACGACACAGTCTTAAGGCGTTCGATGACCCCCTTTACGTCAAGCTGTTCGGTGTTGTATGACGTATATTCACCCGCTTTGGTAATTTTCTTGTTACCGCCCTGGTATTTATCATAGTTAAGGTCGCGGGTATCGGCACGTACTCGGAAGTATTCTCCCATGTCTTCACACTTAGCCATCTCCTCGCGGGTCAAAAGCGTTTCGTGCGCTTTCTCACCGTGGCGCGTGCCGATAATACGTATCTCGGCATCCGATTTAAACATCTTCTTCAGCGCCTCAGCCACCGTCTGTACCGTAGCGGCCGGCGCTTTCTGGACGAATAAGTCACCCTGCTGGACATTCTCAAATGCAAAGGTCACAAGATCGACTGCTTCATCAAGATTCATCAAAAAACGCGTCATAGTCGGCTCGGTAATCGTAATCGGGCCGCCAGACTTTATTTGGTTAATAAACAGTGGGATAACCGATCCGCGCGACGCCATGACGTTGCCATACCGCGTGAGACAAATAGTGGTGCGTGCGGGATCGACATTGCGAGACTTGGCGACGACGATCTTCTCCATCATAGCCTTAGAGGTGCCCATGGCATTAATAGGGTAAGCCGCTTTATCAGTAGAAAGACATACGACGCTTTTTACACCTTGGTCGATAGCCGCCGAAAGCACATTGTCGGTACCTAATACATTGGTGCGTACCGCTTCCATTGGGAAAAATTCACAAGAAGGCACCTGTTTTAATGCGGCAGCATGAAAAATGTAATCAACGCCCTGTACGGCATCACGAATGCTCTCATAGTTGCGCACGTCACCGATATAAAAGCGTACTTTGTCGCTTTTCAATGCTTTGCGCATATCGTCCTGTTTCTTCTCATCACGCGAGAAAATACGTATCTCACCAATGTCACTTTTAAGAAAACGCTTCAACACGGTGTTGCCGAATGAACCAGTACCACCGGTAATAAGCAACGTCTTACCACTAAACATGCATTACCTCTCCACTTATTGCGGTCTACGATCTACATTAGCAGATTTATCAGCCGATAGCGACACCAGAGAATCAACAGATGTTGTGATTATGTATATAAAATACTACTGTTGTAGTAAATATAATAAAATGGTAAAGTATATTTTACTATGCCTTTCGAGCACACCAGGGTTCAAACATCCACCGACGCAATCGATGCCATGAGCAAGATGGTATACAGCATACCTCAGGACGTCGCCTATCGTACCGACGCTATCACCGTTATGCCTGGACTGGGCGAGCACTGGCGCGTTACCGACGCAGTCGACGCCTGGGAAAGCACCCCTGCCCCGCGCGCCCGGTATCTTCTGATTTCCGGCACTAATAGCGCCGAAACCAGCCAGGATATATACACGCTAGAGAACTTGCAAGAGGACCCCGTCTTCCTTCATCGCGTCGAAGGAGTGCGTGTACAAGGCCATGCCGACAATGCACCGCATCAGGCAGAATGGCTCGCCGACCAGGTCGAGGAGCTGGGCGTTACCAGTGCCGCCGTATATGTCTCCCCGTATCACCTGCTGCGCGCTACGCTCACCATAGCGAAAACATTTAAAACACGTGGTTTGGGCAATGTACCGGTATACCCTATACCGGTTGCCGTCCCTCCCGACACCATAGTGCCCGAAACCGGCAAGAACTCCTGGCAATCGGTACCGGGTGAAAATGAACGTATTCGCAAATATAGCGAACCACCATTTGAAAACGTCATGACCTTACCCGAGCTGCAAGACTACGTACGTTTTCTATGGAGTCACCACGACATCATCCGCACCGCCCGGGCTGCACGCCGCGCACCTCAATCCCGCGCGTAACCTTACTTTTTCGCTTGTTTTGCCGGCGAAGACAGCCGAATGGACAATTCCTGATGCAAGTCCTGCACCCGGCGCTCCAATGAATCGAGCTTGCTGTGGGCGCGAGTTGTAGCATACAGCAACCCAATGACGCCCGTTATTTGGATTACATCAAATAAGCTCATCGGCTCTGTGTCGGTGAGTTTTTTGCTAAACAAAAACGTATACAGCGGATACGCTAAAATTAATGCCGCAAGCACCAACAGCCAGCAGCATAATTTAAACGCCAGCAAGCGCTTCGACATCTGTTTCAGTTTATACCTAACCACCGTGTTCAGTACGCCGGCAATCACAAATGGCAGGTTGAGTAACCCAAGCAACAGATAGCGGCTCATCGGAACAACTCCGTCAAGCGGCGACGCACAAGAGCCGTTACGATGTTTACGGCATTCCAGTTATTTTGGCCCTTTGATTTTGAATACTCAGTATAAATGGCATTGATAGGATACTCGCCGGTCTTCAGGCCGATTTGCTTGGCGCGCCACAGCATCTCGGAACAAAATTCATAGCCGCTCGTTTTCCAGCGCAAGCCCGCCAGTGAACGCTGTGAGAATATGCGCAGTCCCGACTGCGAATCAGTGGTGTTTATACCAAACAGCGCCATGGTTATAAAGCTCAGCCCCCGGTTGCCTATAACTTTAACTTTGCTC
>JARIHB010000012.1 GCA_029288515.1 Candidatus Saccharimonadota bacterium
AGCGTCAGATGTGTATAAGAGACAGATACTAGATCGCATCAACTACATCACCCTAGCAACCGTCAGTAATGACGGCCAACCCTGGAACTCGCCGGTCTATTGCGCCTACGACCAAGACTACAACGTATACTGGGGCTCGCATGTTGGCAGCCAACATTCGCAAAATATCCGAGCCAACGGTAAGGCTTTTATCGTCGTGTACGATTCCACCGTTGCGCCTGGCTTAGGCTCAGGCGTTTATATTCAAGCAGACTGTACCGAGCTAACAGACCCAAGCGAAATTGCTGCCGCGCACAAACTCATTCAAGATAGACGACCTAGCCCGTATTGGAAGCTTGAAGAAGTGCAAGGCAATGCTCCTGTCCGGCTATTCAAGGCCACTCCACAGAAAATCTGGATGAATGGCGACGGTCAGAAGGGTGGGCAATATATTGATATTCGGGTGGAGGCGGAGGCATCAGAATGAAAGATTTGAAGCTATCAATAGAAATCAACAAACCAGCAAAAGACATATTTGAGTTTGCGCTTAACCCCAAAAACACCCCCAAATGGATAGATTTTATTGCGGTTGAAGAAACGAACGAATGGCCGGCCAAGCAAGGGACAATCTACCGTAACAAGGGCAAAGACGATATTGAGTGGTCGGAGCTTGAACTGACTGAGTATGACCCCTACAAACGCTTCACTCTAAGCAAAAAAGATGGCAGCTACAGCGTACGCTATACATTTACACCTATCTCTGAAGACCGAACTGAGCTGGAATACTATGAGTGGACTGATAAGAATGAGCTGTCGGTGCCTTTCACGATGGAACCTCTAGAGAAATTAAAGCAGGTCATTGAGACGGAGGCAGCATGAAGCTCTTTCTCTCCTCTCTTGCCATATCCGACCCGCAAAGCGTCGAACTTGCTAAGCTAGTCGGCAAAAAGCCAAAAGATATCAAGTTGGCACTTGTCGAAAATGCGGCCGATACCTACGCCGAAGGCTCGCGTGCCTGGGTAGACCAAAACCGGGCGGCTATTCAAGGCCACGACTTTGACGTTGAGATTATCGACATCAGGCAGTACAAGGGCAAGCTGCCCCAACTTAAAGACAAGCTCACTGCTAAAGATGTTATTTGGTTTGGTGGCGGCAACACTTACTATTTGCGTTGGCTACTCAAAGATACAGGCATAGATAAGCTGCTGGCTGAGCTAGTTGAACACGGCAAAGTTTATGGTGGCGGCAGTGCAGGCGCAATTATCGCTGGACCGACACTCAAACACTTTGAAACTGCTGACGATCCTAAAGATGCGCCAGAAGTGATACTTGATGGTCTTGGCTTCACCGACTCTGTGGTGGTGCCGCATATGGATAATGCTAAGTTTGCCTCAGTCATTCATGGCATTCATGACAAGCTTAAATCCGACGGATACAAAACAGTACCTTTAGGCGACTCGCAGGCAGTAGTGATTAACGATAAGGAGCAAAAGGTAATATGAGGCTTCCGAACACTCACCGCAAACGCGCCCTCATCGTAGTCGATTTGCAGCCCGCAATGCTAAAACCCCACAACGACCACATCGTACCGAGAATAACGTCTTTGATCGAACAAGTGCCTTACGATGGCTATGTTGAAGCGGTTTGGCATTCGGGCGACGGCTCGCTTTGGGGCGAAATGATGAATGTAGACCATCCGAAGGATGAGACTACTCACACAGTGGACGAGGTGCACAAACTATTAGCTCCCCATCACCCGCTGCAAGTCACTAAGACTTCGCGCTCGGTGTTCATGGGCGATCAAGATGTAGCGAAGTATTTGCACGATCTTGGCATCGAGGAAGTTCACCTCGTGGGCACCGAAACCAATGACTGTGTTTTTGCTACTGCCATGAGCGCTTTCGACTTAGGTTTTCGGCCTTACGTGCTGGAAGAATGCTGCGAGGCGCTTTATGAAGGTCGGCATACGCAAGGTGTCCAGCTATTGCGTTACCAAAAACTGACCAATAACTCATGCCTGGCTGAAACAACTGAGATATGAACGTCATAGCTGTTGATCTGGGCGGCACAAACACTCGACTTGCATGCGCCAAAAGCCTTGATGAGCCTATTTTTACGGAGCAACCTACTCGTCGTCGGAATACGCACGATTACGACAATGACTTTAATTTCCTAATTGAAACCGCCAAGAAGCTGAGTTATGGCAAGCCGATTGATGCTCTTGGTATCGGCGTACCCGGCAGGGTCAACGACAACAAAAGCGACATGGTAGCCTCAAACAATATGCCTGAATGGGCGAATCGCGATTTTTGTAGCGAGCTGTCAAAGGCTCTCAACTGTCCGGTGTATATGGATAATGACGGCGTGGCTGCTGGTCTAGGCGAAGGCTATTTTGGCAGTCTTCAAGGCGACGTTCATTATCTTATCTGGGGTACGGGCATAAGCAGCGTGTACGTTAAGCATACTGGCAAAGGGGTTGAAGCTACCTACGCTCGACCTGATTACAAAGCGCACTTCGACGCCTGGGAGGATGCTTGCGGCGGTGCGGCCATCATGCGCAAGTATGGTAAGCCTGGCGAAGAGCTAACTGAGCAGGAATGGGGCGATATTAACAAACAGTTTGCTCACTACTTACAGAAATACATTGAGTTAGCAAAACCTGCGGCAATAATGTTTGGGGGAGGGTTGGCGATCCATCACGCCGCAACAATAGCAAGCCACGCTAATGAGATGGGCGTTACCATACGGATTACTCAGTTTGGTGATAACAACGGGCTTATCGGTGGGCTTGGACTAATAAAGAGAGGGGTCACTAGCGCGAAGCCCTCCTGATAGTCGCTATTCATCCAGATCGGCACTGCCCGTTGGGATATCGTCGGCGTCGCTTTTGTCGTGTGTCTTTTGCTGCTTTTTCTTTCCACTACCTTTAGGGGGCATCGCCTCTTTCTTCGCGGCTGTATACTTTTTAGCGTAATTAGCCCGCGATGCCGCGATAACCACCTCGGCGACATCCTCATCTCCTTCGTCATCCAGTAAGAGTGTCGTACCCGAAACTGGGTCTTGCGGCTCCAGGCCACCCGATAGCTTGGCGTAAAAGTTATAGGCCGGTAAGTTGGCAATCTCGCCAGGGTCTACCTTGCCGTTGAACAAATGCAGCATTTGCCGCTCATCGGCTAAGCTATTCGACTTAAAGCAGATAATCGTGCCAGCGTTCGTCAGAATCGTATTCACCATGTTTTCATCGTCCTGCTGGGCGGTTGTTTGCTCGGCCATAATCAGAAACAGCTTATACTTCCTGGCCTCAGATAGCATCTGCGTAAAAGATACCGTAGCGAAGTTTTGGAACTCGTCCACATAGGCATAAAACGGCTGCCGCTTGGCTCGCTTCTGCTCAATTCGCCGGAATGATGCAAGCTGCAACTGCGCCAGTATCGAGATACCAAATACCTCCGAAGTATCCTCGCCGATCATACCCTTAGCCAAATTACAGATAAGGATTTTGCCATCCAAAATCTCATCAAAGTTAATCGTAGATTTCGGTTGGCTCAAAATCCGGTCGGCCGACACCGAGGCATGATAGCGCCCAATTTTCGAGGTCACGCCCGCCATCATTTTTACTTGCTGGTAATCGCCGGCCTTTGAGTATTCATTCTTCCAAAAGTTCTTGAGCCAATCTTGCTCCAGCTTATCGACAATCGGCTTGCGGAAATCTTTGTTGGTGAGAAGGTCATACACCGTAAAAATGGTTGCATCCTTCACCGTCAGGGCGGTCAGTACCGCATTACGCAGCACATACTCAATACGGTGGCCACCCGTTCCATCATCCGAGAAGGTTTTGCGCATAATCGAAACTACCGTCTCAGAAATGAAGTCCTTGGCTTTCAGCAACTGGTCGCCGGTTAAGCCTTCGGGGATCTCCAACAGATTAAGTCCAATCGGATAGCTCAAATCTGAGGGGTTAAAGTAAATAACGTCCTTAATGCGCTCCTTCGGGATGTAGCCAAGTAGTTCCTGCGCCAGATCACCGTGCGGGTCGATCACGGCCACGCCTTTGCCGTTTCGGATATCCTGAATGATGGCGTACTTGAGCAGGGTCGTTTTACCGTTGCCCGTACCACCCACGACAAAAACATGGCGCTCGCGCTCGTCGGCCGTTAAGCCAATATCGGTCGTACTACCCAAGTGCTGATTACGTCCGATGACAACATCTAGCTCTGTACCATTCTTGAGCGCCAGGGGAGCGGGCAAAGTTTTGCTCAATGACTTTACTACGTTCTCGGTCTTTGCCGTCTGACTATTCGGGAAGTGGTGAATATCCGCCACTTCAGAAGCTGACAAAATAGCGCTATTGCGCAAGAACACCGACGGCAGCCGATGCTGAAACGCAAACAAACGGTATCCCTCTCGCAGCCAATTAAACCGTGCCTTGAGCGCCTGATACTTTGGCACCTGTCTCTTATACACATCTGACGCTGCCGACGATAAGGCTCGTGTAGATCTC
>JARIHB010000107.1 GCA_029288515.1 Candidatus Saccharimonadota bacterium
ATGTGTATAAGAGACAGTTTCCGGCGCTGATAAGGATGAGATCCTGCAGAAGCTGAACGCACTAGTCAACCAGCCGATCCGCGTGCGCGTACTAGATGTTAGCCGTAAAGACAATAAGCTAATTTTTTCTGAAAAGGAAGCTGTTAAAGACGACATGCACGCCCGTTTTGCTGAGCTGAAGGTCGGCGACGTCGTAGAAGGCGTAGTAACTGGCGTGATCGATTTTGGCGCGTTTGTTAACGTCCAAGGCATCGAAGGCCTGATTCACATCTCAGAGATTTCTTGGGAACGCGTAGAGGATCCGCGTAACTACGTCAAGGTCGGCGATACGGTCAAGGCAAAGATCATCGCTATTGATAAAGATCGTCTGAGCTTGAGTCTGAAGCAGATGACTGAAGACCCGTGGCTAAAGGAAGTAAAAGCCTTTAGCAAGGGTGATATCGTAGAAGGTAAGATTACCCGTATCACCCCGTTTGGCGCCTTTGTGCAGCTGAGCCCAAGCGTAGAAGCGCTGGTACATGTTTCTGAAATGAGTGACGATGAAACCGTTGATCCCCAGCAGATCTTCAAGCTCAACGAAAAGAAGCAATTTAAGGTTCTGGACATCGACAGCGATGCACGCAAGATTGCACTGAGCCTTAAGAGTGCTAAGTAATTCCAATGTATTGCTAACGTAGCCGGCAAGTCGGCAGAAAGGAGTGCGTCATGGCAAGGACAATCGAAATTGAAGATATGATCACTGTCAGCACCCTGGCTGAAAAATTGAGCTTGCCGGTCACGCGTCTGATTGGTGAATTGTTTAAAAACGGCGTCATGGCCACGGTAAATGAGCGTATTGATTTCGATACCGCCCAAATTATCGTTGAAGAGCTTGGCCTGGATGTGCAGTTGGCTAAGAAGGTTCAGGAGGCTGCATTACCGGTCCGCGAAAAAAAGCCGCACACTGATGCTGCTTCGTCGCGTCCGCCGGTAGTTGCAGTAATGGGCCACGTTGACCATGGTAAGACCAGCCTGCTGGACGCCATTCGTGGCGCTCAGGTAGCGAAGGGTGAAGCAGGCGGCATTACACAGCACATATCAGCGTACCAGATTATTCACAACGACCGGGCGATTACTTTTTTGGATACGCCTGGGCACGAAGCTTTCGCGGCTATTCGTGAGCATGGCGCTCACCTGACCGATATCGCTATTATTGTAGTGGCTGCAGATGATGGCTTGAAACCCCAAACGCTGGAAGCGATCCGCTTTGCCCGCAAGGCCGGCGTAAAGATGATTGTCGCCATAAATAAGATCGACAAAGAGGGGGCTGATCCGAACCGCATCAAGCAACAGCTGTCCGAGCAGAATATGTTGGTTGAAGAGTGGGGTGGTGACACCGTTATCGTTGAGGTATCGGCAAAGACTAAACAAGGGGTAGACAACCTGCTTGATATGATCCTGCTGGTTGCTGACGTGGAAGACTTCCGGGCTGAAACTGACGGTCCAGCAACTGGACTTATTATCGAGGCACACGTTGAACAGGGTCGTGGTCCGATTGCCAATGCCTTGGTAGAAGAAGGTACGCTCAAACAGGGTGACTTTGTGGTCGCCGGTACGACCTATGCAAAGATCCGTACGTTAGAGTCAACCGACGGCAGACCACTGAAGACAGCCGGCCCGTCAAGCCCGGTCATTATTGCCGGCTTTAAAGCGCTGCCAGAGTTCGGTGATGAATTCGTTGTGGTTGGCGATGAGAAAGCCGCCCGTAGCCAGGCTGAACGTATGGCTATACAAAAGCGTGGCCAGGGGGGCAGTGACACAATGACTGGTAGTGAGCTGATCCGTATCATCAACCGCAATAATAAGGTCCAGGAAATGAATATTATTGTGCGGGCCGATGTCCAGGGTTCCCTTACGTCGGTTATTGACAGCCTAAAAGCTCTTGATACCGACGAAGTGGCTGTGCGGGTGGTAAGCGCTGGTGTGGGGGCGATTACCGATAACGATATACACACCGCTAGCTCGGCGGGAGCGATTATTTATGGTTTTAACGTACTTGCGCCGACTCCTGTAAAGCGCTTAGCGGCTCGTGACAAAATCGATATTCGTCTGTACAGCATTATTTATGAGCTGATTGATGACGTAAAGGAAAATCTCAGCCACTTGCTGGCACCTGAAGTGGTAGAAACAGATATGGGCCGTCTTGTAGTGCGCGCTATCTTTAAAACTACCAAGAGTGAGGTGATATGCGGGGGCGAAGTAACAAAGGGCAAGTTAGTAACGCCAGCGCTAGCTCGGATTATGCGTGACGGCGAACAGATTGCCACAGTAGAGGTTACTAACCTGAAGCGGGGCCCGCAAGACGTAAAAGAAGTGCTTGAGGGTGAGATGTGCGGCTTGAGCTTCCATACCGAAGCCCGCGTTGACCTTCAGGAGGGTGACCATATTGAGCTGTTTACTCGCCAAACAGTCACTCGCTCGTTGTAAGGTTTGCTATGCACAGTGTGGGTGGTAGAATGAACGTAGAGAGGAACAGATAATGATCAAACTCGACGATGATTTACTGAAAGAACTCGGCCTCGCCGCGTTGCCGCCAGAAGAGAAAAAGAAGCTCCTGGCTCATATCTACGAGACGCTCGAAATGCGCGTTGGCATGAAGCTGGCAGAACAGATGAGTGATGCGCAGCTGAGCGAGTTTGAACAATTTATCGACAGCAATAACGAGTCCGGCGCGTTACAGTGGTTGGAAACGAACTTCCCGAATTATAAAGACGTTGTTGCTGCTGAATTCGATCTCCTGAAGAAAGAAATCCAACAGATTGCACCGCAAATTGCTGCTGCTAGCAACGGCCAGCAATCTATGCAATCACCCCAGGCGCCACAGCCTTACCAGCAATACCAGCCACAACCGCAGCAATATGGTCCGCCACCCGCTGGCTATCCTCAGCAGCCAATGCCACCACAGCCACCACAGCCATATTATCCGCAACCTGGGCAGCCTCAGTACGGTCCGCCACAACCGTCTGCTCCCCAGCCAGGTACGGGGCAGTACTACCCGCCTAATAGTTCGCAGCAACCGCCGCAATAGGCTTAGGTAAAAAGTCGTTTGTAGCCGGCGAGGAATGCCTCGCCGGTCATTTCTTTTTTACCAGCCGGCTTGACTCTGTCGATGCTCAGTGCTTGTTCGCCACAGTATACAACTGGCTGTTTATGGTGGAGAGTTGGAGTGCCGCTTGTACCCGAGAGCGCAATCACGTGGGCTTTGGTGATGATTACCGGTATAGTACCAAGCGTTGTAGTGCTCCTGGGCCACTCCAGGAAGGCTCGGATTTCGCGCTCGATGCGCACTGCCGGCTCCGACCAGTCAATGACACCATCCTGTTTAGTGAGTCGTTGGTCGTACGTTGCCTGCGCATCATCCTGTTGGATGAGTACTGCACTGCCGCTGAGTATATCGGGGAGGTGCTGCAGCAGCATATTACCGCCGGCTGTGAGGAGTGCCGCCGTAAGCTCCGGTTTGGTCTCGGTGCCGTGTAACGGGATGGTGGTTTGGGCGTAGTATGGGCCAGCGTCCATGGCCTTAACAAGGCGCATAAGTGAGACGCCGGTTTGCGTGTCGCCTGCTAATATGGCGCTTTCTATGGGTGTTGGGCCACGATGAAGCGGTAGGAGTGAGGGGTGGATATTCACAATGCCCCGAGGGAATATATCAATAACGCGTTGCGGTACGATTTGCCCGTAGGCTACGAGGATGCCGATATCAGGCTTATACGCCTCCAATTGTGATATGAGTGCACTCGGCTTTTCGTTGATGATAACAGGTATGTTGTGCTGGGCGGCAACTGCAGCAACTTCCAGTTCACGTACCGAACGGGATTTGCCGGCTTCGTAATTGGTAACTACTGCAGCGACGTGATAACCGGCAGTGATTAGTCGGCGTAATGTAGGGGCGGTGGTGTTTATGCCTGTCGCCAGCCGTTCGTTACCAAAGAATACGACTGTTGCTGACGTGTTTTTCATAGTCTAATTCCTCGAGGTGGCCGTCATCTTTTAGCC
The DNA here is from genome assembly GCA_029288515.1 of Candidatus Saccharimonadota bacterium. Lineage (GTDB taxonomy): Bacteria > Patescibacteriota > Saccharimonadia > Saccharimonadales > UBA4665 > PMNU01. Next base: position 4,036 of record JARIHB010000107.1, read on the forward strand.
GGAAGAAGGCCTTAGGGTTGTCCTTGATGTGGTCAATAAATACTACACCATTAGTGTGGTCGATTTCGTGCTGGAGAACGCGTGCCAGAAATCCTTCAACGTTTACCCGGAATTCACGGCCATTGATGTCGAGGGCACGTACGCGCAGTTTGGAGTAACGGGGGACTTTACCGTAAATGTCAGGTACGCTTAGGCACCCCTCAAAGTCTTCTTCGATGGCACCTTCATATTTGGTAATGACCGGATTGATGAAAATGGTAAAGGTGTGGTCGTTTTTATCGTCGAAGTTATTACGCACTACGATGACGCGTAAGAGCCGGTCTACTTGCACGGCGGCCAAAGCGACGCCGACTTCGTGCGGCCGGCTGTCCTCCCAATCGATCGTGGCGTCAATCATATCCTGGACGACTCGCCGGATATCATCGGTTATGATCGCCACCCGCCGGGAGCGCTGGCGCAGATGGGCATTAGGCAGTGCGATAATCGATTCTTTGGTAGCGGACATCTTAATCAGTATATATCACCCCTGTTATTTTGCCCAATGTTAGAGCAGGTCCGCGGGGTCGATATCGATTTGCCAATCGGCCGG
>JARIHB010000073.1 GCA_029288515.1 Candidatus Saccharimonadota bacterium
GCCCGTCAGCCGTGTAGGTATGTTTGAGCGGTGCGATAGTCTCACGAGCGAACCGAGGAGTTACCTGCCCCTTATTCTTCTTAAATTCGTAGAAAAGCGCCCAGTATCTGGACCAGGAAGAGGACGATGGATCTACCGGAATCGTCCAATGCTCCATCGGCTGTCCGGTCAAATTACCATGCTCGTCGCGAGAATACGGCGCCATTGCGTGATTAGGAAGTACAAGATACTTACCAGGTTCATTCAACGTGCCAGCTTTGCGGACGGCATAGTTACGGCCTGTCCGCTCAACAACGAAGCCCTCTTTTTCATCTGCAAACGCCTGGAAGAAACCGGCCGTGGAGGCCAACGTGTCGCGACCAGTTTTATATCGATATTCTGGCGTACCTACAGTGTATATATCGGCTGCCTCGCGCGCGCTGTGCGCAAAGAATGAAATATAAGCAGTAGTGAAGATAGCCGGCACGCCAAGATACTGCTTGTTGTCGTCCACAATAGTGTTACCCAGACCTACACCACGATCATTAACCTGGGCGCTTGACGCAACCAAACCAGCTATAGAGTTACCCCAGGTGATTGCAGCCCGCTTATCAGAGGGAATTGCTACATACGAAACGTTGTAAAGGGTCGGAAACCAAGGCTGGTCTCTGGTGCCTCCCATAATGCTGCCTCCGTCAGGGGTCATATTGCCCCACGCTGCCCAAGTATGAGAAGCGAATGGTTCCCACCCGGCGGTCGTTTGCGCAGAAACGGTCTGACCCATCAGTTCAGCCACATGCGGCCAAGCAGTCGGAAAGACCACTTCAAATGGGCTGTTGATCAATATAATCTTCTGCATATTGGTGAGTGCCGCCGCATGATCAGCGCCGTTCAAGTCCGACCGAGCGCCTTCGGAGATGCCGCGCGCAAACTCAACCATTTCCGGTGATAGTTTTTTGGCTTCAGCCTTATACATATCAAGCACGGCGCCCAGCTTATTCGGGTCAAGCCCAGAATTAAGCCATAGCCCATAAAAAGCATCATACACAATGCGGATATATTTACCGGAATTCTTCCCGTATTGCTTGCCCATGTTATACCACGAGCCTCGCAGTATCATCGGTTCGGTTCTGGATGGGTACGGAATGCCGCGCGCGAGATTGGGATTCCAGTTTGCCTGCATATATTCGTCAATATGCGTGTTGCTGCCCGCTGGTGACGAAGCGGCCGCTTTCTGCGGCAGCGACAGGCCGGCCGCTAGGCCAAACAACCCTGCTATTACTGTTATTACCGCTGTTAAAGTTACGAACCTCTTGAGTCTGGGACGACGTGATTGTAGTAAGTGTTTCATATTAATTAACCTTAAAACATAAGTAGTTTAATGGCCTGCGAAAAAGCTTACAGCCGGCGGTAAATTTTTGGTCTTTTACGCTTCCATGCTAATCCATTACTGGTCTATTACCGGCGTGATACAATTGTGCTGATGCGATGACCGAGAATAGGTCGTAGCTTGCAAGGCTATGTACGGCGAAGTAATGTCCGCCTCGCATCTCCAAGGTTAACTATGACAGCACAAGCCTACATACAGCATAAGCTAGAACAGCTCAAGCAATCCGAGCCACTGCAATCTGTTGACTCGGCGGCGCTTGAGGAGGCGATTCTAGCGAAAGTGCTATCAAAGAAGTTTCGCAAGAATAAGGCCGACGAGGCTGCGGTAGCGCTCTGCAAAAAAGCCATTCACTACGCCGTCCAGAACAAGCTGCCCGTTAAGGTCGGACTTTTATTTGGCGGCAATAAATTATGGCGATTCGAAGAAGCTCCCGAAGCCGATTGGGCCGAGCTTTTTCACCTCATATATATTGCCAGTTGGATGAAAACCATCGCCAGTGTGTACCCTTAC
>JARIHB010000124.1 GCA_029288515.1 Candidatus Saccharimonadota bacterium
GAGCAAGAACGTACCGCTGGCCGGTGCACCGCTGGCCGTACCCCCGGCGTAGCGGCTGGCCGCCGTTGCGCCGGTTAAACCGGTAACCGACACGCCGCCATTTTTGTCTACCTGGAATTGGACGGTTGTGCCGTCCGAGGCGTACGATGTGATATTCGGCGCAGTTTGGCCGGCAGTATTTTGCATGGCCAGGTTGGCGATGCCGGAGTTTGACGTCTTGAGCGACAGCAGGTTCGCATTGCTGCCAATAGCTGATGACGAGCCAAATACATGATTGGAGTTGACAGAGAATTGTACCCCGCCGCCGCTATGGACGAACGAGCCGCCGTTGGTGAGCTTTGTTACCGTCGTGCCGCCGGAGTTGCGAAGGTTGAGGATATCATTGCCGGAACCTTGAATGTTAGCGCCAATCGTTGATAGGTATGCCCATGGAGCAGTGTTGGAGGAAGCGTTAGTTAGCCCTCCAACAGTGGAGCCGGCATCGTAGGAGCCCATGTTGCCAAGTACTTTACTGGCAGTGGTGGGGACGTTAACTGCATAGCTGGCCAAATTGGTAATGCCGGAGCCAGTGGCATTGAAGACGTTGTCATCCATGACTACAAATGACACATTGGTGCCAACATCGATGTGCGGGTAGGTGTTATGGGTCAAGTTGCCGTTACTATTGAGGGTATTGCCGATGATGGCATTAGCGCTGCCGTCGTAGACGGTAATACCTGATTTCAGATTGCGGTCGATGCCATTGCCGAATACCATAGTGGCTGATGAGAATTGCGTAATGGCAATGCCCGTATTATTACCGTAAATATCACAGTTGCTGATGTGTGTAAGCGTAGCGCCGAAGCCGCCGCTGAGGGCATAGTTCTGGCTGAGCGTGGAACCGACCATGATACCGGCCCGCGTGTTGGAACCAATGATACAACTCTCGATGGTGTTATCAGAGCCGGCAACCATAATGCCGTCAGTGCCAGAGTAATTGAACACTGAGCGGATCAGTTTGGAAGCGCGACGGAAGTGGCCAAGGTATACATTGGCTTCCGGGTTGTCATGGAAGTAGCAGCGCTCAACGATCACCTGCGCTTCAACGCCGCTGGCGTCGTCTTGGAGGTATAAGCCGCAGCCACTGGTGTTATTGTTCTTGTTGCCGTCGATGGCGAGGTCTTGGATGTGTACGTAATTGTTTGCAGCAGGCAAGTACAGGATATGGTCGTTCATGCCCGCTATCCGTGCCAGTACGCTCACCTGATTAATAGAATTATTACCCGGATACGTGCCAGAGCTGACGCCGCGCAGCACTGTGCCAGTCGGAATAGTGAGCTTGGTGCCGATACGGTACATGCCGGCTGGAATAAATACCACGTTACCGGTGCCGCTTGCGGCTGCCGTATCCAACACGGCTTGGATAGCAGCTGCATCATCAGTTACGCCGTCCCCAACTGCGCCATGATCTTTAACGTTCATAACAATGGTGTCTTGAGCGACTTTGCCGCTCAGCCCTGGCACGGTCGGCGATGCGGCAGTACCCCCCAAGTCGCCAGCGAGCTGTACGAGACCCTTGGTTGTACTATCTGCATCAGGCGCACCTGCAGAAGTAGTACTGTCAACGTATGATTTTGTAGCAGCATGCCCTCCTAACGTGGGCGTGGGTACAACAGGTGATGATTGGAAGGTTTTGGTACCGGCGATTGTTTCATTACCGGTGTTGTGCACAACAGTCGAGTCGTCGGCAAGGCCGCTACCATTTTTCAGGGTGCCATCTGCATTGTGTGCAACGCTCAAAAAGTCATTAAGAACTGTGCCCCATGTGCCGCTATCTTGTCCCGGCGTTGGTAACCGTGCCATTCTATGCCCTACCCGTCCCCTTAGTGGTTGTATAGTCTATTTTAGCATAATCAACACGTTAATAATGTTGATTAAAGATAGTTTTTATGGTAATATAATACTTCACTTGACCCCGTACGTCGCACCTGAACTGATAAAAAATTCGCTTGCATGATCCACGGAAGGTATATATAAACACCTATAAGCTATGAAGATACTACTGCTGTTCACGCAATACTCGGTTAACACCGGTCAATCACACCCCGCAGCCCTGTGCGATGCGCTGGCTAGGGCGGCGGAAGGCCGGGTTGAGTATGCGTACGCTCAGTATGAAGACTTGCAGCACTATGTAACGCCAACCGAGGCCCGCATTACCCTGCCTGACGGCCGGGCGCTGGAATCTTTCGATCTTGTGTATCAACGCCGCTGGAGTACGATGCCGGCGTATGGCGTGTCGGTTGCCATATATTTGCAGCAGAAGGGCATACCATTTCTGGATACGGAATCGAAGCATGACGGCTCCACGAACAAACTGGTTCAGTACTGGCGTATGTGGGAACACGGCCTCCCGTTTCCGCGTAGTGTGTATGTGTCACCCGGGCGTTTAGCTGGCTGGCTAAGAGCTAATCTGGCCGATGAGTTCACCCTGCCGTGCATCATGAAAAGCGTCGCCAGCCAGCGCGGTAAGGACAACTATCTGGCACGGACGGTTGACGAAGCTATAAAAATCGCTGAGAGCAACCCAAATGTGCCATTCGTTATTCAGGAGTTTATCCCAAACGATGGCGATTATCGCGTTCTGGTATGCGGCGATCGCATCGGACTGGTTATTCATCGTACCCGCGAAGGGGAGTCACATAAGAACAACACCTCGCAGGGCGGTTCGGCAGCAATTATGCCGGTTGATACGCTTTCGCCGGCTGTGCGCGCTGCCTGCATTAAGGCAGCTGGGGTTTTCGGACGCAATATCGCCGGCGTTGAC
>JARIHB010000126.1 GCA_029288515.1 Candidatus Saccharimonadota bacterium
CTAAAACTCACGGCCGCACAGGTAGCCAACGCCAAAAAAATTATCGGCATTGCCAAATCATATAACCTCGGACAGGAAGGCGCGATTATCGGTATCATGGTGTCGCTTGCCGAAACCCACATGCGTATGTATGCCAGCACAACTATCAAAGTATCGCAAGACAACCCCGCCTGGAAAGCACTGCCCAAATCTGAACAAAAAGTGGGCTGGGACCACGACTCGGTCGGCGCATTCCAGCAACGTGTCTCAAGCGGATGGAGCACCTTTGGGAACTACAACCAAGCCACATCAGACGAGCAGCGGAAAAATATCGTCTGGCAGCTGATGGACACAGCGTATGCCGCTCAGGCGTTCTTTGGTACGCCGCCGGGCGCCAAGCTGCCAACCAACCTAAAAAAGCCGGAAGCCCTAAAAAAGGGTTTACAGAACGATTCCGATTGGAAAACTCGCAACCCATGGGTAGCAGCCCAAGGAGTACAGATATCCGCCTACGACGGCAACCCACGTAAAGCAAACAACTATTCGAGCGAGTACGGCGGCAACTACAAAGCTCAATACGGCGACGCCGTAAAGATCGTCAACACCTACTACGCGTCGGCCAGCCCCGTTCCACTTCCAATCTCAGTCAATGGCAGCAGTACCGCCCCAGCCACAAACAATCCCGCTAATACATCTGGCGCCATCTGCCCCAGCGACGACGGCAATGCAGCAGGAGCTACCAATGTCCAGAAAATAACAGCCACGATCGCCAAGTACGCCTGGCCGGACTACTGCAGCTCCGATGCCCGCCTATGTAAAAACCGCGCCAAGAACTGCCCAGCCGCACACAACTACTGCGACACACCGAATGAAATGCGCAAAGCATACGTCGACGCCGTACAGGCAGCCAAAAAGAAAGGGCAGTACATCGGGGACTGTCAGGGGGTAGACTGCGGCGGTTTTGTAACACGAGTGATGCGCGACAGCGGCGCTGATCCGGAATATAACAAATATCAAGGGAACACTGCGCAGCAGCTACGGTACATGGGCGATTACTCCGACGACAACACGCTACACAAGGCAGGTGCGCCCGTGCGTTACCATCACATAAAAAATAGTGAAAAGTTGCAAACCGGCGATATCGCCGTCCAAAATAATGGCTCCACTCACCACACCTATTTTTACGTCGGCAAGATTACCGGCCTGGACGAAGACGGCAAGACCGTACCGTTCGGCGGCGACGCAGCATCGGCTTCACAGTGCGGACGCGCCCCGATGGCCAGCAATCTATACGACCGCAACACGTTTGAATGGTTTAGGCTGATTAAGTAAGGAGAGACAGCATGCAGGGGAACAGCAACAGGCGCACATGGACTATTATCGGTATCATCGCATTTTGTACAGTGATGCTGCTTGTGTGGCTATTTAATAACGTTATTGGCCACGATACCACAACATACAACTTCAAGGTTTCACCCAAAGATGCAACCGTATTGCTTGACGGTCAGCCGCTAAAAGTCCAGGACGGCAAGTTTACGGTTAAAAATGGCACTCACACCCTTACCGGCACCCGAAAATATTTCACAAAGGCAACAAAACAAATAAGCACCGACAACGACTTACCGAGCACTACGATTTTCCTCATTTTGGGAGCCGATTCACCGGAAGCCAAAAAGTACCTGGATGAGAATCCCGACGAACAAAATATCCGCGAAGGCGCTAGCGACACGGAAGCCACCAAGATAAACGACAAACTACACAAGGACTATCCATACATCACCCAGCTACCCTACGAAACTACTGATTTCACCGTAGACTACCATACCAACGGCAGCAACCATACGAATATAACCGTCAGCATTGACGTCACACTAAACCCTACGAGCACACCCGAAACGCCCGATTACTACAAGCAGGAACTTGCAGACTACAAAGCAGAAGCAATCAGCTACATGAAGAGCATTGGCATCAACACAGACAAGACCGATATTAAGTACGATCCGGATCCGGCACGTCTGTAGTGTCCGGCAAACGGATAATCGTACTGTCAGCGAAGTGGTGTGCTACAACGTCAGCATCGGTAGTAGTCACAAGGGTTTGATGATCGGCAACAAAACGAGTAAGCGCCTGGCGCCGCTGCACATCTAGTTCACTAAAAACGTCATCAAGCAGTAACAGAGGACGGCTGCCGCGAATACGCTCCAGCAGTTGCAGCTCGAGTACTTTAAGCGCCAACACAAGCGTCCGTGTCTCACCGCGTGAAGCGCTCTCCACCGCAGCGTGCCCATCTATAGCAACTGCCAGATCATCCCGGTGAGGACCATAGGCCGTAAAACCGCGCTGCATATCTACATCGGTGCTAGACTCTAATTTTCTAAGAAGCGCTGTCTCATAATCCTGGCCAGAAAACTGCGCGACATACTCCAGAGTTACAGCATGCGGTTTCCCCGCAAGAGCAGTATAGAGGTCGGTCATTTGCTCAGCAAACTGCATAACCAGCTGCTGGCGTTCCTTAACTATCTTGCCGCCCAGTTCGCTAAGGCGCAAATTCCACACAAACAGCTGGTCAGCCAGATCGCGCGGCTGGCGCTTGAGCAACGCATTACGGTGTGCCAGTACACGGCGATAGTGCTTGCGTATGGAGCCGAATCCGGGCACAGCCTGCTCCAGTAGGTCATCCACAAATGAACGCCGCATATCCGGCGATCCATGAAGCAGCAGTAAATGGTTCGGCTCGAACAAAACAACCGGAATTGTTCGCGGTTGCAATAATCGGGTCAGCCTTTGGCCGTCTATTTCAAAACTTTTAAGCACCTTTCCAGGCGACGCAAGCTGCATTTTGACTATTCGTACGCCCTCGTCGGTTTGCGCGTCCAGACGCGTCCAGGACGCGCCATATTGCATCAGCTCGGCATCACGAGCACGATATGACCCGCCGCAGGCCACAACCAGCACCGCCTCAAGTATATTAGTCTTGCCACTCGCATTGGGACCGACGATAATATTAACTCCGCCGCCCAGTTCGAACGAATTGTCACCGTACGACCGAAAATGCTGCAGACGCAGTGTACGTAATGTGGTTACCATGCATCTATTTTAGCTTTTTAGCGGCATGATGATGTGCACATAATCGGCTGCGGCAGTGTCGCGAAGTACAACCGGCTCCAATTTACCATTAAAGGCAAAATCTACATCTTCACCGCTTAGCACATGGAGCGCATCAAGCAGATATCGTGAGTTTAGAGTGATCGCACCACTCCCCGTTACTTTAGCCACAGCTTTTGCCGTGTTTTCCCCAAGCTGCGAGGCCACCGACCGAATACTCAGCTCCTGGGTTGTTTCATCCACATTCAACGTGATACTGCCGGCACTCTCTCGGGCGAATAAACTCGAAACCTTAGTAGCATTCAACAAATCTGTTCGCTTTAGTTGTGCCGAAGTAGCAAATGAGGCAGGTATGAGCTTACGATAATCCGGATACTTGCCCTCGATAAGCCGCGCCACCAGTTCTATGTCACCCACACGAAAGAGTACTTGCTGGTCGTCACTGGTAACGGTTACATCTTCATCAACATCACTTACAATGCGCAACAGATCCTGCATGGCGGACACTGGTACAAGCAGGTCAATTTCCTCGGATGTGGCGAGCAGCTCTTTTTCGGCTAAGCGATAGCTATCGGTGGCTGCCATATACAACTTTCCTTCGGCAGTATGTAGATACACACCCGTCAATACCGGCCGAGCTTCATCGCCAGAGGCAGCGAGGATTACCTGCTGCAGACCTTTTTTAAGCACCGGTGCTGGCACGGTCCACGTCTTGCCGTCGGTAATAGCTGGCATAACTGGAAATTCTTCAGCCGAAACGCCATTGATAACCGACTGATATTGGTCGGTGGCAATGTGTAGCTTGTATTCATCCAGCTTCAGGTCAATAACTCCGCCCGGCAAACTGTTAATAAAATCTTGCATCAACCGTGCTGGCACGGTTATGGCACCATCAGTCGTAACCTTTGCACCGATATATTGAGTAATAGCAATATCGAGGTTTGTTGCCGCAATGCTAAGACGGTTATTGACCGTCTTAATAAGAACGTTAGCTAATACCGGCAGTGTACCTCGTGCACTTGCCACTCGCGCAACGGTCCCGAGCGCCTTGTTTAGATTTTCTTGAGTTACTTGTAAATGCATGTGAGGCTCCTTACTAAATTACTAATTAATTACATATATATTTAGTAGTCGTTGTTATAGGCTCTGTGGATGATGGGGAAAACATACTATATAACGGGTAGAAAGTTACGGTTTGGCGGTGTGGGAAAGTCAGGGAAGGTGTGGGGGAGAATTGTGGAGAAAAGCGGGCTTTTACACGGTTGGATCGTGGGGTGCCTACGGGATGGGGAAAGGGTGGGGTAGGCCATCCACGGGTTATCCGTATCGTATCCACGGGTTGTGCACAATTTTTATGCATACAGTTTGTCCTTTATGCTGCTGATTGCGTCGCGGATGTCGGCGTCCAATTTGGATTCCTTTTCGATCTTTTCGATTGAATGGATGGCGGTAGTATGGTCTTTGCGACCTAGCTCACGGGCGATTTTTGGGAAACTGAGGTGCAGCTCACTCCGAAGCATATACATAGCTACCTGGCGCGGCACTACAATATCTTTGTCGCGCTTAGGACCGAGTATGTCTTCGAGGGGTATCTGGAAGTGGCGGGCTGTTCGTTCGATGATCTGGCGTGCGCTGATATGCTTGGGGCGGGTTTGGCCAGAACCTAGTAGGCTGCTAGCGATACCGATATTGGGTTCCAGGCTGCGCATTTCACAGAATGCCAATAGTTGGTTCAGGGCACCCTCAAGCTCGCGGATGTTGGTCTGAATATTGGTTGCCAGGTATTCGGTAACATCACTCGGCAGGCGCACGCCGTGACTTTCGGACTTGGTTTGCAGTATGGCGCAGCGTGTTTCAAAATCAGGAGTCTGCATATCGATGCTCATGCCCCATACGAAACGGGAGCGCAACCTTTCTTCGAGGGTTGGTATGTCGCGGGGCGGTTTATCGCTGCTGATGATTATTTGCTTACTCGCCTGGTGCAGGGCGTTGAACGTGTGAAAGAATTCTTCCTGAACCTTCTCTTTGCCGGCGATAAACTGAACGTCGTCAACGATAAGTACGTCGGCCCCCCGGTAGAAGTCGGCAAAATCGGTGTTCTTTTTAAATCGCAGGGCGTCAACAAATTCCTGAAGGAATTGCTCGCTGCTGACATACACGACCCGGGACTGCGGATTCTGCTGGAGTACGGCATTGCCGACAGCTTGCATGAGGTGAGTCTCTGT
>JARIHB010000143.1 GCA_029288515.1 Candidatus Saccharimonadota bacterium
GGGCTGCGTATACCGATCCGGTAGCCAGCCAAAACTACATCGTCGTTAATACCAGCAAGGGTGGGCAACAGGTGATCGGCCATGAGCTGGCTCATCGTATTAACGGACACATAACGCCAGGGTACAAAAATTACACCGCCAATACATCATTCCAAACAGCCGCCGGCAATCCTGTATACGGCGCCCCGATTCCCGCCGGCGGCAACCGGCCGGACACTATACCAGCTAATAGTGCTGGCTATATTAGCCTCGACCAATTCAACTATACATATAAAGCCGAGCGCGCCGCGGTGTTGGCAGAGGCAGAGTCGCCAGCATGCAAGAGCACTGCCCAAAATGCCGCCGCAGTGCTCATTGCCCAGGCCGCCAAAGTAAACTTTAATTCCACCTATGCAGGTGTTGCCGAGCCAGAACATCAAGCCGAAATAGATGCCCCGATGTTCAACGGTGACAGTGCGCCGCAAGAAGTCGCGCCGCTTAGCACATACGACTTCAGTACGGTAGCCAGCCCAAAGTTTCCATTGCTGCGCAAGCAGTTCATACACGAGGTGGCCCGGCTGGCAAGCTATGGCACCATTGGCAAACGCATCGTGACGTACTTTATGGGTATTGCCTACAAGCACCGTAGGAACGACCCAGCCGCCGCGATGACGGAAATATGCAAGTAGCAGGCCCGGCTAACGGGTGACCGAGATGGTCTTGCCGGCTTCAGCCGCCGGAGCGCTGACTGTTACGCGGTTGTCGGTATTCTTTATGATGTGGTACCCAGTACCGCTTATACTGCACACTGCGGCACATTGCGGATCGGTAGGTATGGCTACGAGGTATTTGGAGTTGGCGGTGATAGCCCCCAGATCAGCAAGACCAGCACACGGCACGCCGGTGGTAGCGCAGATCTCCTGGTCAGTGGTGGTAATACCGGAAGGAACACCGTTATTGTTGTCTATGGCATATTGGTAAACGGCATCGAGTATCGTTGTTACGTCGTGGGAACGCTGCGCGTTACGTGTGTCTCCCAGCTGTTTGGTGGGGTTAATAGCCACAATTACAATCGCCGCCAGTACCGCGATAATCGCCACTACTAACAGCATTTCCAGCAGGGTGAATCCCTGTTGTTTATATAAAGTTGCACGTTTGGTTGTGCTCAGCATTTTGCCCACGCCTTTCTTTAGTAATTGTTCACAGCAGCCTACGCCGCTTATGGTTACTAAAAGTGTATCATATCGTCCGCTACCGCGCACCTGGATGCCACTATTATTTTGGCAGCGCCGTGTACTGCTTCCACCACTGGTCGTGAGGGTAGGGGCCGCCGACGGTAATTGTGTTGCCCAGCGCTGGAGTGGTGACCTGCAGCTTCTTGGCTGCAGCTGCTTTCAGCACGCGTTCTACCGGTTCAGTCCAACTGTGAAAGGCTAGCGTAAAAGCGCCCCAGTGCATGGGCAGCAGTACCCGGCCGTGCAAATCGCGTTGGGCGGCGGCCGTCTGTTCGGGCTGCATGTGGATCGTCGACCACCGCCGGTCGTATTGACCGCATTCCAACATCGTCAGGTCAAAGGGACCGTAGGTGGTGCCAATCTTCTTAAAGTGCGGGCCATAGCCGGTGTCACCGCTAAAGAACAGTTTTGTGCGGCCGTCGGTTATGACCCACGAACACCACAACGTACGGAAACGGTCAGTTAAGGTACGGCCGGAAAAATGGCGTGCCGGCGTACAAGCCAGAGTTAGGCCCTCAAACTGCGCTTCTTCCCACCAATCCAACTCGGTGATGCGTGCCGGCGTCACACCCCAACGTTCCAGATGCGCACCCACGCCCAGCGGCACGAAAAAGTGACGGGCAGTGTGCTTCAATTTTTTAATCGTCGCGTAATCCAAATGGTCGTAATGGTCGTGCGAGATACACACTGCATCAACAGGCGGCAAGTCTTCAAGGCGTAGCGGCTTGTGGGCAGCATACCGTTTTGGGCCTACAAACCGGAAAGGCGATGCGGCTTTGCTGAATATCGGATCGCATAAGATGGCCTTGCCGTGGATATACACCAGCATAGTGGCATGGCCCAGCCATGTTACTTGCGCTGATTGGCGGGGCAAACTGGCCAGTGTGCCGACCGACGCAATATGCAGCGGTTGCGCAGGCCGTCTAGCTGGATTTTTCTTTAATTGGTCGCGCAGCATTGAACGCAGGTCGCCTTTTTGCATCGCCATAGACGTTGGTATGGAGTTTATAAACCTGCCGTCCCGATGGTTCTCCGAACTACGGGCCCGGCTGCGGCGTGTTTTGTTCGGACGACCACCAAAGGGCGTATAAAAACGATAAAAGAGGTACAACAGCCCGGCGATACTCAACGCGATGCCCACCATATGTACAACCATACCCATATAATACCAACTTACGCGCGTTTCTTTTGCGTTTCGTCGCGAATAGTGCCCACCAATTCTTCTAATACATCTTCCAGCATCACCACGCCCACCAATTTACCACGGCGGCCGCTGGTAACCTGGGCAATGTGCGAGCCGGTTTGTTGCATAGTAGCCAAAGCGCCGCGCAGCGAAGCATTGGCCGTCACGTTGCCCAAAGGGCGGATCAAGCGGGCAGGCAATGGCTCATTAGCGTGAGCCTCAGGAATGTGCAGCATGTCTTTTAAATGTACATAGCCCTTAAGGCCACCACGGGTATTCGGCACCGGGAAGCGCGAAAAGCCGGTTTTAGCGCTGAGCATCTCAATCTCAGCGGCTGTCGGTTTATTGGAAGTAAGCACCACGTGTTCCAAAGGCAGCACCACGTGCTTGATGCGCCGGTCTTCAAAATCAAGTGTGCTGGATAAAAGATGCTCCTCCTCTTCGCTTAACAGTCCTTCGCGGTGCGACTCTTTTACAAAGCCGGCAACCTCATCGCGGCTGAAGCTGCTGCGGATCTCCTGGCGCGGGCGTACTCCCAGTAACCGGACGGTGCCGTTGGCAATCGCATTTAACGCGACTACTAATGGGCGGGTGAGTTTTACAATCAGCCATAAAGGCGGCACCAACAGCAGGGCAGCGCGGGTGCTGGCAGCCAGTGATAGGTTTTTGGGCACCATCTCACCGATGACCACGTGTAGATACACCATTAAGGCCAGCGCCATAGCAAACGACACCGGCTCAACGAACGCATGCGGCACGCCAAAAAGCGCAAACGGCCGGTGCAGACCATGAGATACCAGCGGTTCGGCTACAGCACCGAAGATAAGGCTGCAAAGGGTAACGCCCAGCTGGGCACCAGCCAGCATCAGCGACACCTGTTCCATAGCACTCAGCGTAATCTTGGCGGCGCGCGAACCGTTCAACGCCTTCAGTTCAATATTACTGCGGCGGGCTGACACCAGTCCGAATTCAGCACCCACAAAAAAGGCGTTCCCTAGAAGCACCAACAGGGAAAGGATAATGCTTGTTTCCACGCTCATACCGTGCCTCCGTCACCTTCGGGATCCGGCAAGGGCGGTGCGGTATATTCCACGTGCAGCTGTACTCGGTCAATCCGGTGGCCGTCCATGCGTTCCACGCGCAGGGTAGCAGTCAATGGTTCGCCATCGCGGTCGACGGCAGGTACGGTAACTTCATCGCCCACTTTAGCAATACGCTCCAGGTGGCGTACAAGCAGTCCGCCCAGCGTTTCAACATCTTCTTCCTCAGGCAGGAATACATTCAGTTCTTCAGCGATCTCATCGGGGCGTAACAGACCGCTCACCAGCCAGGTACCGTCAGCGCGCCGCCGGATCACCGTCCGCGAGCGGTCATGTTCGTCACGTACATCGCCCACCAGCTCTTCCAATACATCCTCGATCGTTACGATCCCGTCGGTGCCGCCGAATTCGTCGATAACCACTGCCATCTGCAAACCACCCTTGCGTAAGGCTTCCAGCAGCGGTTCCAGCTCGATGGTCGACGGCACCAGCACAGGCGGCCGCATGATGCGGTGCACGGTGACCTTTTGCCGCTCACCGCGCGGCACGCCAAAGGCATGCTTGATGTGCACAATCCCTACAATATCGTCCAGTGTTTCATTAAACACCGGGAAACGCGACAGACCGGTGGTTTTTGCCATCTTCAGCACGTCCGTCACCACCGCGTCTTTCTGAAGCGCGCGCACACGGACCCGGGGTGTCATAACATCAAGAACCGTCAGCTCACCAAAGTTTAATGAGCGTTCCAACATCAGGGCCGTTTCCTTTGCCAGCGTGCCTTTTTCAGCGCTGCGGCGCACGAGTGATAATAGTTCATCGGCGCTGCGTGCGCTGGCCAGCTCTTCTTGCGGTTGCACGCCGAATTGCATCAGTACACGATTGGCGCTTACATTAAGCACCCGGATAGGGTATTTCATGATGTTGGTGAATAACAAGAGCGGACCCTGTATGAATCGGGCGGTAGCCAGCGGCTTGGCGATGGCCAGGTTCTTCGGCACCAGCTCGCCGAACACCATCGTTACCGCGGTGGCAACGGCGATGCCCAGCACCACCGCAATGCCCGGCACCGTCTGTTCGGCAACGCCAACGTACGTCAGCGGCCCGTACAAGAGGCGGGCAACGGCCGGCTCAGCCAAAAATCCAATTGCCAGGTTGGTAATCGTAATGCCCACCTGCGCGCTGGATAATTGTGTCGACAGGGTAGTGAGCGCATGCGTAACGCCGGCTGCCTTGCGGTCGCCTTTGTCGGCCAGGCGTTCGACAGTTGAACGGTTTACCGCAATCAGCGCGAATTCGGCAGCCACAAACACGGCACAGCCCAGCACAAGCACAACAGACACGGCAAGCAGAAGAAGTTCAATCATGAACCGGGCAATACTCCTTCTGCTTTCATGAAGAATAGTATACCAAATTTCGCTTGAGGTGTTTGTAAGGATTACTACCGAGGAGCTAAACCTTGTTGAGCTTAAACCTGACCTCGTACGTCATAAACTCTATATCGCGTGCCACACTTAACGCCCGGCGCAGCCGCAGATCATCTTCAAGAGCAATAATCAAACCGCGCACCACCTGATCCTTTTCGGCAAGCTCGTCCTTAACATATCCCATGTAGCGCTGGATTTGCCCAACTACTACGTCGCTGATGCGGCCTCGTTTCAGTTCTACGACTAAAATCTCCTTGCGGTCCTTGCTGACCGCTAAAATATCAATCGGGCCGGTATCGGAAGGATACTGCCGCCCGATAAGATCACCCTCCTGCTCGTATATATCGTATGTTTTGCCCAGCTCGGTATGTGCCCAGTTATGCACCAAAAAATCTTCCAAATGCTTTTCCAGGGCAAAGACCGTAGCGTCTTCAACATTCTCATCGGTGGCGGTAATCTGCACGCCGGGGTTTTCAATCAGCAGTTCAAGCTCTTTGGCGTACTTGTCCAGGTTAATAACAGTGGTAATGCCGCCTGATGAATTTTGCAGCGGCACACTCATCGCTTTTCTATCGAGCTCGCTAAACCAACGCACCTTGCGGCGGTGGGGGAGGTTTTGACCAGGGTGATACTCGTAATCGCCGATAACTTCGCCCACCATATACGTGCCACTGCCGCGACCGGTCGGGCTCAGCACAATATCGCCTATCTGAATACCTTTCGTCACCGTCCATAACTGACCGCAGGCTAATCCGGCACCAATCTTGGTTTTGTCGGGGTTAGCCTTGAGCCATACCGGGATAAACTCTTTATTAAAAACCCGCCAATCGTCCGAGAGCTTACGCGTCAGATCTGTCTGTATATCAAATCCGGCGCCTATATACTCGCCGGCCTTGGCTTCTTCGGCAAACGCGCTGCCTCGGCCTAACATCACTTTATAGTATCGTTTTGTCATCATATTGTTGTAATTTACTACATATAGGTGTATACGGCAACTACAGTGTGCCATACCTACCAGGCGGCTGCACGATGGCCAGTCGGCTCCTAGCGCGGGCGCACCGTCCAGTCACCATATGCCAGTGACAATACATGGGGCATACCCAACTGGCCTACGAAGTCGTTTGCTTGATTAACGTTGTCCTGCAGCGTATCAAGTTGGCCGTGCAATACCTCGCCAAACTGCGGGCCGGCAGTCTGTGCTTCTGCTGCAAACTGATGGTGAAAAATCGGTGCAAAGCCAGCAATTACTTCCAGCTGCTGGGTAAGAGGCGGTGTGTATGTGCCGCGCCCCTGATGTTGACGGTAACTCCATTGAGATGCCAACGCCATTTCGGCCGCCCGGTCAACGAGCGGGTCGCCAAGGGCAGCAACCAGTTCATGGCAGAGCGGCTCGTCCGGCTGCTGGGCGTACAGACCTTTGGCCAGTGCATCCACGAGTGTATCCATGTCATGCCCAGGGAGCTCGCCTTGAATGTCGGCATACACGCCGGGACGATCAACAGGAGCATGCGGGTTGCGCGCGTCAGCTTCAGCAGCCTCAGCTAAACGCTCCTGTAGTTCGGCGGCAGCCGGCACCTCAACGGCAATGCGGTGTAATACTGCCTCATGGGTGTGACGCACCAGATTATCAAAAGGAGGAATCGTAGGAAACGTATGCACCTCACCGGCCTGCGGGTCAGCGCCAAAGAGCATAGTGCCGCGCCGGATAGAGACACGATTAAAGGGGATTACGGCATCCAGGCCAGTCTTGCCGGTATAGTCGGTAACAGGCATGCGACGATATTCCATACCATGCAACCATATGCCCTTACGGCCCAGCGCACCCACCACCTCAGAACGCACGTTCTCCGGTAAGAGGTCGGCACAACTGATAGTATTGTCGCTTAACACGTCCGCCGGCCGTCTGTCAGTTGCTGCCTGCGATACCAGCATGCGGGCCCGCTGAGCGTAATCGTGTCGATTGTCGTCAACCGTAGTCACAATGCCATCTATCTGCCAGGTAACCAGCTCGTGCGTACCAGGGGCGGTCGGTTCTGACGGCTGTACCAGCAACGTCTGATTAGTAATCCGACGTATCGCCAAATCTCGGGCCGTTGCATACTGCGCGGCCAACGCCGCGTATTCAGTCTGGTAGGCAGCCATGTCTCGCATATCAACGTAGGATGGTAAGGATGATTCACTCAATGCCTCAAACATAGATGTGACATATTATGCAACCGGCACGTTAGCAGCGCAATAGCAAAGGTATTCCGCTGCAGGGTATACTACATAGGTAACCCAAGTAAAGGAGCATGCATGCAAAGCCGTTTAAACCCTTATTTATCGTTTACTGGTAACGCCCGCGAGGCGATGGAATTCTATACATCCGTTTTTGGCGGCAAACTTGTCCTGAATACCTACAAGGAAAGCGGCATGGGCGGCGATGATCCGGCAGAAGGCAATAAGATTATGCATGCCCAGCTGGAAGCAGAGAACGGCATTACGTTAATGGCCTCCGACACGCCATCCGGCATGGAACACAAAACCGGCAGCAGCGTCAGTTTATCGCTGAGCGGCGACAACGACGATGAGTTAAACGGCTATTTTACAGAACTAGCCGACGGCGGCAAGATCACCATGCCGCTCGAAAAAGCGCCCTGGGGCGATAAGTTTGGTATGGTCACTGACAAGTTTGGTACGAGCTGGATGGTAAACATCTCGCCCGAACAGCCGGTTGACAGGCCGGCAGCTACCGGCGACCCGGCCTAAGCTGCCCGGGCAGTTGACCCCGGGAGCTGCAAGAGATCACGGGCTGCTTCTGCATAGTCCCGCAGCGAGCCGTGTAACCGTTCCTCATTCATCGTAAGGCGGCCAGTAGCCAGCCGCACGCCGACTTCCTTGCCCAGGACCGGGCTTTGCAGGGGCATGGCAAACGCCTCAGGATCGTAGGCTGCGAATGTATCAGCCACCTCCTCCGGGTATGGTGTATGTACATCAAGCTCAATCCCGTACCCCTCTTCGGGCACCAATGGGGAACGGCCAATCCGGAGCGGTGCGCCGTCATACCCAAAATAGTTCACCGTATCCGCCTGGCTAAATACGTTATACTGCGCCAGCCGCTGCTCAACGACAGCCGGCACATTCGCGCCCCATGGGTTGTCCCGTTCTACCTGGGCGGCAGCGGCATGCAGCTCATCAGACCGGGTCAGGAGGCGCTCGGCCCGGCTGGCAGCTATTTCCTGCAGCTGGGCGGCCAGCGCTTCTCTATCGCCGGCTTCAAGGCTGCGTCCCATGGTCGGGTGGACGTGGTAGGCGTACTGTTGGCGGTCGGTATATCCCAATGCCGCAAATGACTGCGATACTTTGCCGGTGGTATCGCCGATAGCCACATACAATTCATCAGGCTGTCTGTGTAATATCTGAATATGCGCCGCCGCCTGTAGCACCGAGAACAGACCCAAGTTACGCACCTGTGGCGATATATGAGTCATGCCAACCTCGCCAACCAGTTTGCCATCCTGCTCAAATACGCCGCTCACGCCGTATCCCACCTGTCTCTTATACACATCTGACGCTGCCGACGATAAG
>JARIHB010000181.1 GCA_029288515.1 Candidatus Saccharimonadota bacterium
TGTGTATAAGAGACAGCGTATATACTGGCTAGACTCTGTGCGGCAACCAGGCCGCCGATCGCACCGGCGGTGCCAGCGCCCAGCAGAATCAATCCCGCCGATAAGACGATCTTGCTGCCGGCGCCAATGATATTAACGGCCGAAGCAAGGGCGAATCGCTGTTTACCCCGCAAGTAGGCCCCTCGAAAGGTAAATGGCACGCTGACAATCAGCGCAAGCATTAATAATACGAAGGGCAGCGGACTCGTGAACTGCAGAAAATGTTTCAATTGGTTTTGAAAGAGCGCAGTAACAACCAAGAGGCCAATAGCTATATACAGCGCGAGCTTTTCAAACTCGAGCACTACGGCATTCTTTTGGTCGTCCGACTTGTAGTTGGCAACGATATGTATGGTCACCAGCCCAAGTACCGACAAGAAGATTGTTACCTGTAAAAAGAGCGAAATAAGCGTTTGTACTTCACCGAATGTGGCCGGTGTAAGCAAGTGGCCGACAATTGGATAGTACAGGTAATTTAAAGCGCCAACAGCAACTGAACCGACAAAAAATATAATATTGTGCCGCAAAAAATCACTGTTGCGCCACCATACACGTGGTTTCACGATGGACCTCCAACCTACTCTAACGCATGTATGTGTACTGTTGGCGGTCTATGAGACCGAATAATGATACATATGAATATCGCTGCGGCGACGAGTGTAAGCTCTTAATAATGTGAATAAATGAATAATAATCGAGCTGTCTATATAGTGGCCGCAGATGATAGTAGTGTGTACGTACCTCCTTCCATAGATAGTTATGGTGCACACGGTCAATGTCTGCAATGCTTGTGCTAATCTACAGCATCTATAATAGCACGCTCTGTGAGCTTGTCACCCTACTTGCCATATCTGTAAAATATAGATATAATACGTGTAAATCTACACCTAATACTGTAAGGAGCTTATTTAGCTATGGGTAAACCAAAGAAACGTACATCAGCCCGCCGCACGGGCGCCCGCCGTAGCCATCTTGTTGTGGAATTAGCCCGCAAGGTTAACGGCACATCTCCTGTTAAAGCATATTCCACTCGTCGCGAGGCCGGCAAGACAGCAAAAACTGCCTAGTTCCGGGTACACTGAGCACGGTATACTAGGATAGTAAAGGGAAGCTTTAACAATATGGCATCAAACCGTCATCTTGGCCGAATCATCGCCCTGCAAACTCTGTTTGAACAGGATTTTAGACGGGCGGCTGGCGACACCGATTTTGACTTGGATGCGGTCCTAAAGCGCAACATCGCGCGCTATGAAGCGACCGTGGACGACACAGACTTTATCGCCCAATTAGTGCGAGGCGTTGCCGCGCACGAAAAAGAACTCGACAGCGAGCTGCAGCCAGTAGCGCCCGAATGGCCTATTGACCAGATTGCCCGCATGGACCGGGTGGTGCTGCGCATTGGCCTGTACGAGTTAAAACATGGTACAGACGTACCACCTAAGGTGGTTATAAACGAAGCCGTGGAACTGGCAAAAGCCTTCGGCAGTGAAAATTCATCCAAATTTGTAAACGGCGTACTAGGGACAGTGTTGCGCCAGAACACCGGTGAGGCCGCAGCGCCTTCTGTAAAAGCTGCCGATGAACCGGCCGCCGAAAAGGACGCAGCATGAAACGCCCGAAGCCAATGCAGCATATCCGCCGGTTTATTCCGGGCCATCGGCCGAGCATTCAGGAGGTGGTACACGAAACAACCGCTGGCGGGGTTATCTTTCGCCGCGATGCCGGTACCAAAAAGCTTGAAATTCTGCTGATTCAGGACGCCAAGGACCGCTGGACAATTCCAAAAGGGCATGTAGAACCTAACGAAGAACCGAAGCAAACCGCCGAACGCGAAATACAGGAAGAGACCGGCCTAAAAGAAATGAAGGTCTTTAACTGGCTGGGTAAGGTGAGCTTCCGCTACCGCCGCGGCCAGACGCTCGTGCTTATGACAATGCACATTTATCTTGTGCAGGCTCTGGGCGACACCAACGATCTGAACCCTGAAGACTGGCTGAATGACATCAAGTGGTTCCCGGCCGGTGTGGCCATTGATAAGATCGCATACGACGACATAGGTAAATTAATATTGGTGGGAATGAAAAAAATACGAGATGCAGGACTATAGCCCCTATCAGGATTTTGCACGCAAAGTGCTGGGTGTGGAATTCGACAACATCCAACAGCTGGTGACCGCGTTTACGCACCGATCGTACCTTAACGAGCATAAAAAGACGGTTAGCGAGCATAACGAGCGTTTGGAATTCCTGGGCGACGCTGTGCTAGAACTGGTGGTTACCGAATATTTATATAACAATTTCAGCGAACCCGAGGGCGTTCTGACTAACTGGCGCAGCTCTTTGGTGCGTACCGAAAGTATTGGCGCCGCGGCTGCTAAATTCGACTTCGAACCACTGTTGCGTCTGAGTCGCGGCGAACGCCACGGTACCGACCGGGCACGCGCGCAGATTTTGGCAAACAGCTACGAGGCAGTGGTGGGCGCATTGTACCTCGATAAGGGGTATGGTGCTGCCAAGTCCTTCATTACCAAGAGCATTTTGGTAACCTTCAAAGAGATTCTGAAGACTGGTTCGTGGCTTGACCCTAAATCACACCTCCAGGAAGTTGCCCAGAGCCGCGACGGTCATACGCCGATATATAAGGTATTGAAC
>JARIHB010000182.1 GCA_029288515.1 Candidatus Saccharimonadota bacterium
GGTGGGGAGGGGTATTCCGCCTGTTTGGGGGAGTGCATTAGTGTTCATGGGCGATCCTCCTAATCTATTACTATACCGATGACCGCCGTCATATGCTGTAAAAATTTTAGCCTCTTGGTACTCGCTAGCTAAGCGGTAGACATAAAGTGAATGTCGACCCGGCATGCAATTGCGACGTGACAGACACCGTACCGCAGTGCAGCTCTATGATTTTCTTTGCCCAGTACAATCCCAGTCCCGTACCTTCCACACTCACTGCCTGCTCGTTGTAAATGCGCGAGAACTTACGATAGAGTTTGGGCTGGTCGGCCTCGCTAATGCCTATGCCGCGGTCTACAACGGCAATACTGCAACAGCTACGGTTACGCCGAACGATGATAGTGATAGGGGCCCGTTCCGGCGAGTATTTACTGGCATTGCTCAGTAGATTTTCAAGCACCATGCGAATAAATCGAGCGTCAATACAGGCCTTTAAACTGCGAGGCACCTCAAGTGTCAGTTGTTGGCTGCGGCGTTCAAGGATCGGCTGCTGCTCGGCTGCCACATCTTTAATTAACGCCACCACATCCGTTGGTTCTTTGTTCAATACAATCTTGCCGGCATCTACCCGGGCCACAAGCAATAGATCGTTAATAATTTTTAACTGGCGTTCGTTACTGGCAAAGGCGCGCTCCAGTGTGCGGCGCTGGTCGCGGGTTATTCGGCCTACAAAGCCTTGCAGGAGGATACCCATATATTGTTTCACTGCGGTTGCTGGCGTGCGTAGCTGGTGCGAGGCCACTGAAATAAACTCATCCTTCGCCAGATTGAGGTTTAGTAGCTCCTGGCGTTCGGCAATCAGGTCGGCAGCTTCAGCTTCAAGCCGCAGCGTATTTTTGCGGTCGGTTATATCACGAATGCTCAGCTGTACCACATCCCGATCTTGCTCGCGATAGACAGTCGCAACTATATCAAGATGCTGCGTGGTAAAACCGTTAGCCTGGGGCAGGGCGATTTCCTGGTGAGTTACCTGCCGGGTAACCAAGCTGCGTAGCCGTTGGTCCATGTCCAGAATGGCAGTAAACGGGGAAAGGGCCGAAAGGGGGTGACCCCGGGCGGCAATTTTTGACAGACCGAGTAGCCGTTGGGCGGCCTGGTTGGTGTCGAGAATTATGCAATCCTGACCATCAACAATAATAATGCTGTCGGCGGACGTCTCGAACAAACGCCGGTAACGGATCTCGGAAAGGTGCATGGCGCGCTCGGCGGCATCACGCTGTTCGGTGGCGTGCTGGAGCCGGGCAAGGAGTGCATCCTCACGCTCCGTGGAGTCCGGTTGGTCTGCTGCTGTTAATGCCGGTGCGCTATCGTATCGCAATTCCATACGCCCTCCATCATACCCGGCGGGTACGCCCATGTATGTAAAAAAAGGCACTCAGCAGTCGCAGAGATCGTTAAAAATCATACAGTGCGCATTGCCCGCACTGTGTACCGTTACTATAGGCACTAAGAGGCGCATCATGATTACTATTAACGGGCTTGAAGCCAAACGATACCGTATTACTGAAGCAGGTTTGAAAGAATTGCAGCAGCAACTGCACGATATAAAGAAACAGCGTATGGATGTAGCTGGCGATCTGCACGAAATAAGCTCGCAAAGCAACACGGCGAGTGCCCTTGAAGACTCCACATTTGCTACCGACCAAAACATAGCCATCGAGCTTGATGGCCAAATTGTGCTCTTGGAGCGCATCATCGGCCTGGCGGAAGTTATAACGCCGCCCGCGGATACGATAGATGTACAGGTGGGCTCCCAGGTGGATGTCGATATACAGGGGACAGTACATCATTACATTATTGTCGGGCCGGTGGAGGCTGACCCCAGCGGAGGCAAGATTTCACATGATAGTCCGCTCGGCCAAAGTTTACTGGGCAAGCGGGTGGGCGATACGGTTACCGTGCCAGCTAAACAGGCGGGCACGGCGACTATACGACAGATCGCCTGATGCCAGCACAGGGCAGACCTGCTACTATACATAGTAAAGACAGCAAAATCGTAAGCTGCCGTTCAGTATGCGGATATACAATAGTCGTTATAGTTATTGAAGGAGACATATGGGACCAGCGCCACAGAACAATAATAAAAAGGTAATCGCTGGCTTGGTGGTGCTGGTAGCGATAACGTTATTGGTGATAGGTACTAAGGCTCTGACGTCCAAAAACCAATCACCCGAAAATCAGATCGCCCAAACCGCATCTGGTGCGGATACAAATAATGCCGGTGATATCGCCACAAACGATACTGCAGTTTCTGACAATTCAGTACCTGACAGTGCTTCTGTCTCATCGTATAAAGACGGCACCTATACCGCCAAAGGTTCATATGTTTCGCCGGGCGGTAACGAGTCGGTTACCGTAAGCCTTACGCTTAAAGACGGCGTGGTAACCGCTAGCACGGTTGAGGAGGGCGCAGGCGATCCAGAAGCACTTGAGTATCAGCACGACTTTATCGGCGGCTATAAGACATTCGTAAACGGCAAAGACATTGACAATATACATGTATCACGCGTTTCAGGCTCATCACTTACGTCAATTGGGTTTAATGATGCACTCACCCAAATTAAAGACCAAGCCAAGTCGTAACGAACCCGCGATTGCTCAGCGCCTGACATTTGATGCTATTGGCACAGCCTGGACAATTGAAATATACAGCCCATGCAACAATAGGCAAGTGGCTGCGCTGCGGCAGCGTGTATTGGATCGTATTGCAGCGTATGACGCGCACTATTCGCGGTTTCGAGACGATTCGCTTGTCGCTGCAATGGCGGCGAAGGCGGGCACCTATATGCTGCCTGATGACGCTCGGCCACTCTTTGATATATACCAACAGCTCTATACACTGTCCGATGGTGCGGTGACACCTCTGATTGGCCAGACATTGAGCGACGCTGGATACGACGCCCGATATTCACTGCAACCCAAAGCAGTGCACGCGCCGCCGGCGTGGGATGCTGTCCTTGTCTATCGTTATCCGCACTTGGAGTTGAAACGACCGGCTTTGCTTGATGTAGGGGCGGCCGGCAAAGGGTACCTGGTAGATATTATAGCCGCTGTGCTAGAAGCTGAGGGGGTGAAAGCGTACTGCGTGGATGCTGGTGGCGATATGTTGTACCGAATGCCTGACGCTCGGCCGTTGAGGGTTGGTCTGGAGCATCCCGACAATCTGGGCCAGATTGTGGGAGTAGCTTCCATTAGTAATCAGAGCTTATGCGGTTCGGCGGGCAATCGCCGCGCCTGGGGCGAGTATCATCACATTATAGATGCGCGTACCGCTGTATCGCCGCGCCACATCAAAGCGGTCTGGGTGACAGCGCCGAGCGGGCTGGTGGCTGATGCGCTTACTACCGCCTTATTTTTTGTACCGGCCCGTACGCTTGCCAGCGTATTTGCATTTGAGTATGCTATCGTGTATGACGACTACGCATTAGAGCAGTCGGCCGGGTTTAGAGCGGATTTTTTTGTAACACACAAAAGGGAGGGGACATAAATGTATGCGGCACGGATAGTAGACCGGTTGCTGAACGGTATAACAATGTACCGGTTGGTAGTGTACGTACTGGGGGTATGGGCAGCGCTGGGGTTGGCATTCAGCGCGGGGGGAGTCTTGCATTTTTCATTGGTTGGCCTGAGCATTTCGCTTTTGCTGGCACTCGGTGTGTGTTACGTAGCCAACCTGTTGCTGTCATGGATATGGAACGTTGGCACCAACACTGAATCGTGGCTGATAACGGCACTCATTCTTTTTTGTATTATGCCTCCGGCTACAACCGCGTCCCGCATAGCAGGTATGATTGCGGCGGCAGCAGTGGCTATGGGTGGTAAATTCATTGTCGCCATACACGGAAGGCATATTTTTAACCCGGCCGCTTTCGGAGCCGTGGCGGCGGGATTGTTAGGACTGGCGTATGCCGGCTGGTGGATTGGCAGTGCTCCGCTATTGCCATTTGTGCTGGCAGGTGGGTTGCTGGTGGTGCGCAAACTACGGCGCATGGTGGTATTTGGATGCTTTGTGGCGGTCGCCCTGACGATGCTGACAGTGGTAACGATGTTGTCCGGCGGCGCTGTTGCCGAAGCAGTGCGCCTGGCGGTATTGTCCGGCCCGCTGGTGTTTTTTGGTACGATTATGCTCACCGAGCCGTCGACTCTGCCGCCCCGCCGTGATCTGCAGTTGATCTATGCTGCGCTAATAGGCGTGCTGTTTTCGGCACAGCTTCGCTGGGGGGTGCTGAGCACTACGCCGCACATGGTACTGGTAGCGGGTAATATATTCTCCTGGGCAATAAGTTCAAAGCGGCGTATACGCTTGGAGCTCCACCAGAAACGGCAGATTGGTCCACGGCTGTACGACTACATCTTTACGGTTGACGCCCGACCGCCCTATCAAGCCGGCCAATATATGGAATGGACGCTGCCGCACGCTCATGCCGACGACCGGGGCAATCGCCGGACGTTTACTATTGCATCATCGCCGACTGAAGATAAGGTGCACTTGGGCGTCAAGTTTTACGAACCATCCTCCAGTTTTAAACGTGCGCTGTTTGCTATGGAGCCAGGCGAGCAATTATGGGCCGGCCATATAACGGGCGATTTCGTGCTGCCGGCTGATACGGCGCAACCCCTGGTATGGATAGCCGGAGGCATAGGTATTACGCCGTTCCGCAGCATGATGCAATACATGGTTGACACGAAACAACGCCGCGACGTCGTACTATTCTACGCTGTGTCTAATCCGGACGAACTCGTGTATACAGAGGTTGCTGATGCGGCTGCGGTGTGCGGCGTACGTCTGATACCGGTGCTGACGGCGAATGGCGTGCCAAAAGGATGGAACGGTTTAACCGGTGTCCTGACGGCAGACATGATCGCGAAGGAAGTGCCGGACTATGCGACGCGTCATTTCTATCTTTCCGGACCCAATGCTATGGTTATGAATTACCGCAGCCTGCTGCACGGCATGCATATACCGCGCCGGCGCGTAACAACCGATTACTTTTCAGGTTATTAGCGCGTCCATGCTACGCTAAGTGATAGGGACGCAGGCCACATATGGCACATACACAAAAACAACCCCCACCGTCGGTATCGGCGTTATCACACATACGGCTGCGATCGGCATTGCCGCTGATTGTATTGCTGATTGCGTTGTACGTGCTGGTGCCGCGCGTATCTTCATTTGACACGAGCTGGGCTGTGCTGCGTACAGCAGACGTCAGCCTGGTGGTTGCCGCCGTCTGCTGCATAGCTGGTACTAATTTGGCAGGTGCTATGGTTTATACCTTGCTGGCAACGAAACCCATACCGTATCTGCCCATGGTACTCGTCCAGGTTGCGAGCAGTTTTACGAACCGTTTGCTGCCGGCTGGCACGGGCGCGATGGCTACCTGCGCAGCATTTCTTATAAAGCACCGGCATACGCCGGCTCAGGCAGGGTCGGTGGCTGCTTTGAACAATCTGTTAGGCTTTGTGGGGAATGTGCTGTTATTGACGATTGTAGCCGCGGTAAGTGATACGCCTTTGGGCATACATGCGTTGTCAGCTATACCGTCATGGATAGGGCTGGCGGCACTTGCTCTGGCGGCTGCCGTACTGATTGCCGCCTTATGGTGGGCGGCGGCGCGCCGGGTGCTACGCGAGGTGCTACATGAGGCCCGGCGCATGCTGCACCGGCCAGGCCATTTGTTAATCGCATTGGCAAGCTCAGTGTTGCTTACCATATGTTTTGGCTTGGCTTTGGAGCTGTCTGCCCAGGCGTTGGGTGTGCACCTCTCATTGTTCCACGCCTTGTATATAGTGACGGCCGGGGTTGCGGCTGGCGCTGTTACGCCTGTGCCGGGGGGTCTGGGGGGTGTTGAGGCAGGAATGGTGGCGGCGCTATTGTCGGTGGGCGTAGCTGCCAGTCCGGCGTTGGCCGTAGTGTTGCTCTACCGTTTGGTGAGCTATTGGCTGCCGATTGTGCCAGGTTTTATATGTTTCCAGATAGCGCTGCAGCGGCGCTTTATATAGCTCCGACTATCTCCAGTCGTACAATAGCAACGGATTACGTGCCACCTCCGAAATGTAGTCACTCCATTTACCAAGTCCGAGAACGTCAGCAATGCCGCCTTGGATGTCGGCAGGGGTTTCGCGTCCGGTAAGTGCCAACAGACTGTTGCCGCCGGGGCCTAGCGCTTCACAAACCGCATTCACTCCATCGGTATTGCCCGTAAAGTAACCCTCGGTAAGCAAGTTTTCGATGGATTGCGGTTCCATGCCATGCTTATTGGCTGCCTCTAGTACGGCGGCGCTTCCCAGGGCGGCCGTTACGCTGTTGTTTGGTCTTATCAGCTCCCGTCTCATACCCATGCGTTGTAGGGACCGGTGTGTCGCCATGTCGGTGACCATGGTGTTAACTCCGGCCTCAGAGGTAAGGTCCGGACGGACATACCCGGTACTTACGCTAAACCCAAGTTCAACTGCCTTGGGGTGCTCACGTTTCTCGGGCGGAATCACAAATGGACGTATCCACTGCACGGCGCCAGCCATAATGGTACCTATTGTCAGCCGGCGTGCTTCCTTGACCCTGTCACCATCCTGCATAAACATTACACCTACATGGGGCAGGAAAACGGCCTCGTCGGCGGGGTCTGTGCCCGATTGTTGTTTAACGGCGCCCGTATATGCTTTCTGGGTATTAAATGGACGGTAGTAGCTGACAGGCAACAGTAGTCGGTGTTGTATGATTTCCGGCGGCACACCGGAATTGACGCCGGTGCGCATAACACCTTCTTGTGCTGCGGGCAGCATCTGTCGTATGGTATTTGTCGGCTCGCACTCGCCGCTGATAATCGCACTCGTCCGGCGGTCTGACATGTGGTCACCGTACATTTTTGGCAAGTCGGGTACTACTGCAAGGCTGCCGACAATCTGGTACCGGCCATCGGCTGACCCATAGATTTCAACCTCGGTTGCACCATCCGGCCTTCTGGTATTCGGATCGGAAGGCAGTGGCGTTCTCAGCTCGTGGGGCCGGTCAACTCTTGTTGGCAGCAGAAGATGTTCAGGAGAAGCTTGGGTTACTTCCTCTAGAATTTGTTCAGGACTGGCGGCGCCAGTATCAATCCCATTGCTGCCCGTTCCATCTCCATCGTCGTATGCCGTTTCACTCATAATGACATTATATTCTTATAAAATTCGTGCGCCGTCAAATAATTGCCGTCAAAGACTGTGCTTAGAAGGTGCAGTGCACTAGCATATCCGCTGGATGCGTAAACGCAAACAGTAGGTTATGCTCCGGCAGCGCTCCCAATGAGCTGGTCGATACGCAGTTGGACATCATTCAAAGAAACGTTTGCCTTCACCAGGAAATCTGCTGCGCCATAGCGGCGAGCTTCGTCTTCGTCGGACGACTGGCTGAGATTAGTGAGCACGATTACCGGTGTGGCAGCGGTTGCCGGGTCGGCGCGCAGCGCTTTCAACACCTCAAAGCCGTTTTTTCCGGGCAGTATTAAATCGAGCATCACCAAATCAGGATATTCAGCGATAGCGATAGTGATTGCTTCGTTGCCATTGCCTGCTGTCAGCACGTTGTAACCGGCGTTTTCGAGCCCTGCCTTAAAGGCGGTAATAATAAACCGGTCGTCATCGGCGATAAGAATGGTTTTGGTTGTCTGGCCGTTGTGCATATGCGTGTTGTCCAATCGTGAGAATTATAGCATTGCCAGCCTGTGTATTTCATTCTAATTTAAAAAATACGACAAATAATGTGAATGGTAAAAAGTACATGGGATTGCTAAAATGAGCATAAGCTCTATTAATGTATGGTGAGTAATGACCCCGACGGACGCTGAACTATCACAGATCCTGACTGATTTAAAGTATCTGCCTGCCCAGAAGCTGCAGGTTGCTCAAAAGCAGGCTCAGGCCGAGCACACCAGCCTCTACGAGGCGCTGGTTGAGCACGATTATCTGAATGAAGACGAACTGGGCAAGATAATGGCTTACCACTTTCAGCTGCCGTATGTTTCGCTGCAGAATATCAGTATTACCGACGACCTTTTGCGTTTAACTCCTAAAACCGTGGCCGAACAGTTCCAAACAGTACCTTTTAAGCTGGACGATGAAGGTCTGCATATCGCTACTGCTCAACCAGATGCTGCGGATCTGTTCGGCATGCTGGCAAAAAAGGCGGGCGTAAAACAGTATCACGTATCGTTTGCCACTAAGCCGAATATCGATGCAGCCCTTCATTTGTACAAACAGCATTTGCAAACAGTATTCAGTGAACTGCTGGGCGGCAATTTTGCCGCTGCGCCGGTCAACGATATCATTGACGCTTTATTTGAGTATGCCTACGATGCTCACGCCTCGGACCTGCACATCGAACCACAGGCCGAGCACACTATTGTCCGTTTTCGTATCGACGGTGTGCTGCACGACCAGGTGACGTTTCCAAAGAAATTACACGATCAGGTAGTTACTCGTTTGAAAGTTATGGCCCGTCTGCGTACCGACGAACATATGCGTGCTCAGGATGGCCGCTTGCATACGATGGTACATGGCGAGGAACTGTCGGTTCGTGTCTCGATTGTGCCAGTGATTATGGGGGAGAAGGTGGTTATGCGGCTGCTGGCCAAGCGTACGCGCCAATTCAGTCTGACCGACCTGGGCATGAACACCGATGGTTTGGCAAAACTCCAGCGGGCGTTTAACCGGCCGTTTGGCATGATCCTTTCCACCGGGCCTACCGGCTCCGGCAAAACCACAACGATCTACGCCATTCTTAAAATACTCAACACCCGTGACCGCAATATCGCAACCATCGAAGATCCAATCGAGTACATTATTGCCGGTGTAAACCAACTGCAGGCTAACGCCAAGACAGATCTTACTTTTAGCACCGGCCTGCGTTCATTGCTCCGTCAGGATCCCGACGTGCTGTTTGTGGGTGAAATTCGCGACGAAGAAACGGCTGACATCGCAGTTAACGCCTCCATGACTGGCCATTTGGTGCTGAGCACTATGCACACCAATGACGCCGTAACGACACTGCCGCGCCTGGTGGACATGCACATCGAACCGTTCCTGGCGGCATCGACCGTTAACCTGATTGTCGGACAGCGTTTGGTGCGCCAGATATGTCAGCACTGCAAAGTCAGCGCTGAAATTACCAAGAGCGGCAGAACATGTACCGGCGAGGTGGAGGATGTAAGTATGCTCAAATCGCTCGACACCCGTATGGTTACAAACCTTTTTGCCGGCCAAACTAGCATACGTATATACCGCGGCACCGGCTGCAGCATTTGTCATACGACGGGTTATCAGGGGCGGTTTGGTATTTTTGAACTGCTGGAAATAACACCAAAGCTCGCCCAGCTGATCGCCGCCAAGGCTGATACCGATACGCTGCAGGCGCAGGCGGTTAAAGACGGCATGGTAACGATGCTGGAGGATGGATTGCAAAAGGTATTAGCCGGCCAGACGACACTGTCTGAAGTATTGCGCGTAACAAGGGGTTGGAATGAGGCTGACAAGAGTCCGGCTGCATAGTAAAGAACAGCTTGTGCTGTTTACCGACCTGTCGACCATGCTGGAGGCGGGCATTCCGTTGCTTGAGACGATTGAATCGTTAGAGGCGGATGCCAAGGGCGGCCTTAAGAAGGTGCTTGGTGCACTGCGCGCTGCGCTGCTGAACGGCGAAACACTGTCACACGCCATGCAACAATTCCCTAAAAGCTTCGATCCGATTACGATCAACCTGATGCGCGCTGCCGAAGCCGGCGGTACGCTGGAAGAAACGCTGCAGGACATCGTAAAAACTATACAAAAAGAAGTGGCGTTTACCGGCAGCCTAAAAGTAGCAATGATCTACCCGGCGTTTGTGATGGTTATATTCTCAGGCATCATTGTTATGATGCTGACGTTCGTGGTGCCTCGCGTCGCCCAGGTATTTCGTACGCTGCGTACGCCAGTGCCGTGGGCCACGCGTCATCTTATTGAAGCGTCCACCTTTTTTATGCATAACTGGCCGTTCATTATCGCCGGTATTATCGTCTTTCTGGTAGTGTGCGGGCTGCTGATTCGGACCTACAAGCGAGCCGTCGTGCAGTTACTACTAAGCCTTCCTGGGTTGCGAACACTTGGGGTAAACATTGATCTGGCGCGGCTAACACGGACGCTGGCGTTGCTACTGCGGGCCGGCGTGCCGCTGGATGAGACATTGTTGCTTGCCCGGCATGCGGTCCGCAAAAAAAGCATAGTCGCGATTGTGTATGCCATGCAACACAATATGGAGGCCGGCCGGCCACTGGCGCACGGTCTGCGTAAAGCTAAAAATGGTGTACCGGCCATTTTTTCGCGCTCACTGGAAACGGCGGAACGGACTGGCACCCTGGAGCGTACCCTGCAGAACCTGTCGAAGCATTTTGACGCCCAGGTAGGCGAGAGCCTAAAAGCCATTAGCAGCCTTATAGAGCCATTGCTGATTCTGGTGGTAGGCGGTCTGGTAGGCGGTCTGATAATAACGGTTATGGCGCCGATTTATAGCGTAACGTCACATCTGCAAGTTAAAAAATAAGTATGGGCGCTCATTTCCATTCTTCAGCAATCCGTAGGCAGGTTGGCTTTACCCTGGTAGAGGTTATGGTGTCGTTGGGCATATTGGCAGCGTTGGCAGCATTGACGTTTATAAATCTGGGGCGTCCGCAAACCACAGCCTCGGTTACAAGCGTAGTAAATGTATTGGTTGCTGACATTGCCAGCGAGCGGCAGGCGGCAATGGCTGGCGACGCCGGCAGCACAGCCGCTGCACAGCCGCACGGCATTCATTTTGAGAACGACCACTACACCCTATTTGCCGGCGCGTCGTACGACGCCGGCGATAGCGCTAACTATACGGCAACACTTGATGGGAGCGCACAGTTGCATACCACGCTGCCCGGCAATGAAGTGTTATTTGATAGCATCAGCGGTGAAGTGCATGCATACGACCCGGCCAACAACACGATTGCCATTACCGCCGATGGTTTTACTAAGACCATTACACTTAATCGCCTGGGGACGGTCACGGTTAACTGATATGCGGCATACCGAGTACGGAGCAACATTAGTTGAGGTATTGGTAGCGATCGCTTTGGCGGGTATTATGCTGCCTACCCTCGCCACAGCGTTGGTAACATCGCATGCCGGCAAGGCCACCGCCCAGCGACAACTCCAGGCAGGCAGCTTGTTGCGCGAAGCAACAGAAGCGATGCGCACCATACGTTCCGGCAATTGGAATGACATATCTAATGGTATATATCACCCGGCGGTAGCAGGTAGCAGTTGGACGCTGGCGAGCGGGTCCGAGACGGTGGATGGTTTTACGCGGCAGATTGCGGTAACAGATGCACGCCGTGGCACAAACGGCGAATTGGTACTGAGCGGTGGTACGGCAGATACCGACCTCAAGTACATTACGATTACCGTGTCATGGACAGCACCGTATGACGGCTCAGTGAGCGGTGAAATGTACCTGGGCAACTGGAGCGGCCAATGAATATCCGGCAGTTTCGTTCCGATCAACGGGGAGTAACACTTATTGAATTGTTGGTTACGATGGGTCTGCTCTCGGCCTTTATGGTACTGCTCACCACGGTATTTACTGCCAGCGTTGACGTGCAGTCCGAATCTTCCAGTTATTCATCTGCCATAAGCGATGGCCGGTACACGCTTGCGCGCCTGGCATATGATATACGGCGCGCCACGGCCATAAGCGTGCCTGCGGCAGCCGGCGATGAGGACGATACGCTCGCTATAACTATCGGTAGCACAGCATATACCTACCATATACATGACGGGCGTTTGCAGATGAACGCTGACGGTGTATCAGACTATCTAACCGGCCAGAGAAGCGTGGTGTCTGACGTGCATTTTCAGCTGCTGGCCAACGGGAGCGGCAAACCTTCAGTGCGATACCGCTTTACCGTAACAGGCACTGATGACCCTCACAATCCTTCAGTACAGACTTATAGTGGCACGACGGAGATCCGGTGATGAGCCGCCGAATATATAACTGTGCCGGCCAGACAGTTATAGCGCTGTTGCTATTCATGATGCTTGCCATTATGGTAACGACAGCTGCCGCCACGGTCACCATAACTAATATCCGCGCAAACGATCAATACACTAAAGGTGAGCAAGCACTCATGTTTGCTGAAAGCGGCATTGACGAAGCACTTGTACGGCTGACCCGCGACCCTGACTATGCTGGCGGAACTATCGCCTTTCAAGACGGAACTGCTACAATAAGCGTAAGCGGTACATCTGTGAAAACAATTATTTCCCACGGCACCAACAACAATTATCACCGGACTGTAACGGTAACCGCAGCCGTTGACGGTGCCGTTACCGTTACAAGCTGGAGTGAAACACCGTAATGTTTTCCAAACCAAACACTCTTGTATATGTCCACCGGGGCGGCATTATCTTGTACGGCAAGCATGCCACGCAAGGGCGGCTTCAGTTTCCGGCAAATACGTTTACAAATCTCGAAGTGATTAATAGTAGAGTATTTACTCAGTTTTGCCAGGAATTTTTTGCAGAAAAACATGTAAAACATGGCCGTGTTCTCATTGTTTTGGACTACAGTGTGGTCTTTGAAAAAAGCATTGCTTTTGATGAATCAGGCAAGCCGGATATGGTGCGCGATGCATTTGTGGCAGCCGTGCCGCTGGAGCCGGAACAGCGCATCGTGCGCACCGTAACCACCACAGACATCTTGCGTATTTTTGCCACAAACGGTGACTTTTTAACGTGCTTAACAGAGGCGCTGACAACAGCCGAAGCTGCCAAGGTAACAAATATTGTGCCAGTAGCAGTGTACAACTTAGATAGCACCAAGCAGCCAGTCAGTAAGCTGGCAGAGCTCTTTTTTAGCGATGCAACGGCACGCAAAGCAGCCGATTTTCTTGCCGAATAGTCATAATAAATACAACATTTACACACAGCTTTTGTGTTGACTTACCATAAGGATTTTTTAATTATTAGAATATACATTAAAACAACAAAAGGTTAAAAAAATATGAATCTACCAAAAATCCGCAAAACCCGCCTTGGCCAACGAGGATTCACCCTCGTGGAAGTCCTTGTCGTTGTCGGTATCCTTGCCATTCTTTTGGCCATTACACTGGTGGCTATTAACCCCAACCAGCACTTCCAGGACTCGCGCAACTCACAGCGCAGCAGCAATGTAACCGCTATCCTTGATGCTATTTACGAATACGAATCAGCACACAGCGGTAACGTTCCGCCGTCACTGTCCAGTGCAACCAGCACGGCAACAGGAATTGGCACCGGCGTAGGTCATATTGATCTTTGTGCCGACCTCGTGCCGGCCGACATTGCCGACATGCCGCTTGACCCCACTACCGGCACAAAGGCAGGCACGGACTGTGCTGCAGACGACTACGAAACCGGCTACGAGGTAGCCAAGAGTTCTAATAACCGCTTTACCATTAGCGCTCCGGCTGCTGAAGGCACTACCATTTCAGTCACCCGCTAACCGGCGAGTAGTACAGAGCAGACCCCTCACATCCAAGGGGTCTGTTTTTGTATGCGGTTGCCTTTATGGCTTTGGTGGCAATATCTTTTCAGATAATAGCCCAGAGCTTATGCTGTCCAGCTGTTCGGCATAGCATACCTCAGGCCTACCAGCCGTATATCTGTACGGAGTACCCTTTACGTAACCGGTCGTGCAGATCACCGATTTGTGGTATGCGCAGCTGCCTTGATAAGCGCATAACATCATCTGTAGTTTCGTCGCCGGTAAGTTGCAGCATGCAGCGCGTACCTTCCGGGCCCAGTGCGGCACAGACAGTGTTAAAGCCATCTAGTCTGCCATTGTAGTATCCGCGTAGTAATCCATCGGCAATAAGACGAGGGGGCTGTTTTGTGCGTTCGGCAACACCCTCTATCAGGCCATGTAATATAACGTTAAGCCGTCCACCAGACAATAGCGGCTTACCCTGATAGGCGGCGGTGCGCAACAGCCGGGCCGTTGCAAGGTTGGTGACAGCGGCGTTAAAGCCCCACCCCCCATTACGAGTCCGTAGATCTTCACGCAGGTATCCAAAACCGGCGACGAGGTGCGTACCTTCGTTTTGGTCCTTATAGGAATCTCGCGCCCCTTGACTGTCAGGCTGTGCCCGCGAGCGTTCTGTGCTGCGTGTTGGCAATGGCCGTCCGCCGATGGCGCGGCGTTCACTGGCGCCCAATTGGCGGAGCTGTTTTTTAGGGAAGAGCGTCACGGCCGCCGCGCTGCAGGCGACCATTTGGGCAAGCCCGCACTCCTGCTCGTGGGGGTCAGTTGTGCGCGCCCATATAACACCGGTAAATGGTGAATAGCTGCCGCCGTTTGGACGAACGTACCGCCGGGACAGCATATTTGTTACAGCGGCGTCCGCAAGCTCCTTCTTGGGGAAAATATGGTATGGCGTATCCTGCGCCTTTTGACGTATGCGCGCCGGATTGAGTTCAAGATCCATACACATTTCTACCAGGGCGTCGCCGTAGCGGACAATGATGCCTTGCTCTGAGGGGGTCGGTCGTACTTCGCCGGTGTAGTCACCATGGAAGCGCAGGGCTTCGAGTGTATGGCGGCCAAGAGTAACGCTATCCGGCACGCTCCCGTCAGGCGTTCTAACTTCGTGATACACAATATGTTTAAGCTCGCCATCTATGTACACGCTTTGTTGCGTGCCGTGTACGACCCCCGGCTGAGCAATATCGGTTTCGCGGCGGGCGACTTCCGGGTTGTAGTAGGGTGTCGGTAGAGCGCCTTCGGGTGCTGGACTACGACTTTGGTCGGCTGCGGTATAGTCGGGCCCTCTCATCTCATCTACGGCGTAAGGAGCATCACCGTAATAGGGGTCGGGCGGCAGTTCATACGGATCGTCACTCTCTTGCCCTTCAAAATTCGGCATAATACCTAAGTTTACGCCTTGACAGTGACGCCATACGTTGTAATTTTTTTGATCTTGGCGTAGGCGCCCTGATTTTCAAAAAGGTATATATCGCAGAAGTGTACTGACGAACCATTTTTTAGCTTGATAACACCGTTGGCAATCACCCGGCTATCCTGTGAAAGCGCATTTTCCAGAGAAAAAGCCGCAATATTGTCACGGCTCATAGAGCGCAGGCTGTCGGCGATTTCTGATTTATTGACCATCTCCTTTAGGCCGATGACATCCCAACGCACATCGTCGCTCAGTTTTTCAAGCGCATCAGATATCCGGCCGGTTACACAATCTACGTTAAAATCTCTGACGTAACGTTTCTTAAGCGTATTGGTACAATCTTCGGCGATACTGATGTTAAGCATACCCCTATAGTATCAGATCAAACTCAAAACAAGTTTTTGGAATTGCGCTGAAAACATGACACAATGCTTATGTGAAAGCAGCGTCGACGTCCTATCGGTGGGTACCACTCGGTTTTGTATTGCTGGCTGCCATATCAGTATTGGCTACGTTTTTTGTTCCTGCTTCGTCGCATATGCTTAACGACACGGCAGCACACTGGCGGGCGGCAGCCAGCACGGCGCCGGTATTTCTGTTGACCGGTGCAGCCATTATATTCATGACCGGACTTAAGAGCTTTAAGGCTGGTCGCGCTGCATATCGGCTATTAGCTGTCGGTATGCTGGTGTTCAGTGTACTGCTTATTCAGGTGGCCATTTGGGGCTTATTTGATATGTGGGATACTGCCTGGGCGACGTCGGGCTCGGGTTTGCTGCCGCTGGCGCTAACAGCGGCACTTATATATGTGGCCGCCCGTAAGTTTGCCAAGGTGCTGCAGATCAAAAGCATACTCAATAATGCCTGGTTTGTGGTGGCTATCACGGCCGTGGCCGGAATTGCGATGGGTATCTTTGCTCATTACTTTGTAAAGTATCACATTGACGGTACTGACCTATATATAGGGACATGTTCGTGGGGTGCAACATATATGACATGCGCTTCAATACTTATGTTTAAGGTAGCCGGAGCAATTGGTATATCGTACCGCGAGGCTATGCGCTGGCTGGCGATAAGTTTGTCGGCATTCAGCATTTCGTCATGGCATGAGGCAATCAACACGCTATGGTTTAATAACGGCAGCACATACACCGATTACGGCTACTACCTTATACCGTGGACGGTCACCGGCCTGGTGATGTTGTATGCCAGCTATCGTTTTAGGCAGATGACTATTGTCTCACATAGTGATGCGGCGTCCAGTATTGCCGTTACCGATGATGATTACTTCGATAGCATTACGGCTATTGCCGGGCTGGCATCGCGACCCGAGGCGGTTGACGTAATTCTTGACGACCTGCGTGAGATGACGGCAACGCTGCATCCTGAAGAGAACCTATCGGTATCGCAGCGCCAGCGCCTGATGCAAATATATCGCCGGCTGGAGAAGTACCTACAAGAAGAAGATCCGCTGCGCTCGGTAAGCCACGAAGAATTATTGAACCGTGTTACGCCGCCATTTAGAGGTCTGTTAGAGCAGGAAGCTTCTAAACCAAAAGCATTTTGACCAACCATACATGCTGCGTTACGATTAAGTCATATGCCAAACGAGCTCATATTTTTTGCAACGGTGGTTATTGAGCTGTTTTTCCTCTTATATATGCTCCGTCTGGGTATGCAGGGGCTGGTGGCGGTTATTGTCGTTAACATTATCTTGGTAAGCTGCTTTGGCGCGTTGCTGATACCGCTATTTGGTTTTACGACAAATGCCGGCAATGTATTTTACTCGGTTATTTTCCTTGCTGCCCAGATGATGGTAGAACGTTATGGCCGATCGGCCGCATCTAAATCCATCTGGATTGGCTTTAGCGCGCTTGTTATCTTTGTACTTATGGCCCAATACAGTATTCGCCTGACCGCTGCGGCAGACGACGGCGCGCTGGCCGACTCGATGCATACAGTATTCTCCGGGGTGCCGCGCATAGCTTTGGCTAGCATGGGCGCCTACTTGATCTCTCAGCACCTCAACATATGGATATTTGCGTTTCTCAAAGACAAATACGATGGCAGGCACCTATGGCTGCGTTCGCTGCTGAGCTCGGTCGGCGGGCAACTGGTGGATAGCTCGCTATTTTTCCTGATTGCTTTTGTCGGCACATTATCTTCCGGCGGGCTGCTGCAGGCCCTGCTGATTGGCTTCTGTACAAAAGTGCTAGTGGGGCTTATTGGCATTCCTGTTTTGTATATGGGTGGGGTCATCGGGCGGCCATTCGGCCGGGATGAACAGATAGGAGTAAAGTAGATGTCTATTCGTTATAAAACAGCATTCATCTTTCTGGTGAGCGGCTTATTGCCATTCTTCATTATCGGCACGCTGGTGTTTATAGACTTTCAAAATACACTTAGGAATAGCACACTACGCAACCTGGAAGCGGTCACGACATTACAGGAATCGCGTATTATCGATCTGCTGACCGTCTATTCGCAAGGGGCTACTTTTTTTGCCGCCCAAGCCCCGATGGTTACTGCCGCGCAGGTATACGCCCAACATCCTAACGATGCCGGCAAGGAAGCATTGGCACGGGTACTGTCGTCGATGCAGGCTAGCGGCTCCGATACAAGCGTGGCTCCATTGGAAGGATTAGCTATTACCGATCCATCTGGCAGAGTTCTAAGCACCACGGCAACGTTTACTTCGCAGCAAACGTTGCCCGTACGTTCAGACCGATTGCTTACGGATATTTTTCGCGATCATGATAATGTCTACCTTCTATTTAGCGCGCCCATTATGGCCAAAGGCGGCGTACTTGCCCGGTTTTATATGACCGTTAATGCTCAGCCCCTGTTGAACATTACAGCGAACCGTGACGGGTTGGGCGAAACTGGTGAGACCTTTCTCGTTAAACAGTATGATAACACTAAGGGAGTTTTTATCACCCCGCTACGCTTTGATGCCAACGCCGCCTTTAAACGGACGGTACTATTGAGCGACACAAACCGGCCGTCGGCCGAGGCGCTGCTAAAAGAAGACAGAACCTTCACAAGCAACGTCGTTAGCTATCGAGGCAAGCCGGTCATTGCCGTCACCCGTTACATACCCGAGGTAGGCTTGGGGATCGTTGGACAGATGGATCAGATTGAGGCCTTTATACCGGTGCGCGATCTGGCTGTGCAGGTAGTAGTATTTGCTGCGCTGCTGAGTTTGGTAACCATTTTCATCGGATCGTTTATGGCTGAGCTGTTTACCAGGCCTGTGCTGCATTTGGCGAATGTGGCTTCGCAGCTGCGCAAGGGCGACTTTTCGGCGCGCGCGAAGATTTGGACACACGATGAAATCGGCCAGCTGGGCCAGGCCTTTAACGCTATGGCAAGCGACCTTGCAAAGCAGGACCAGGCCAAGTCTGACATCATTGCCCTTATTTCGCACCAGTTGCGCACCCCGGTAACCGCCGTAAAAGGGTTCGTATCACTGATAATGCAAAACAAAGACGGCCGCATCTCGGATGATGATATAAAGAAATTGCACCTTGCATTCTTGGAGAACGAGAAGCTCAACAAGCTGATTACCCAAATATTGGAAGTTGCTCATGCCGACTCTGGCAAACTGGCCATCAAACCCGTGCAGACGGACCTAGTTAAGTTCGTACGGACGGCCGGCAAAGAGTTTGAGCCGATGTTGCAACTGCGTCATCAGAAGCTAAGTATTCTTAAACCGGCCGGCCCTATCCAGACTTCTATCGATGCGGAAAAAATTCGCTTCGTGCTCGATATATTGTTAACCAACGCCAGCAAGTACTCTCCTGAACATACAACCGTGACACTGAGTGTAACCCGGACAGATGACGTATGCCGTATACAGGTAGGTGACGAAGGCTACGGCATTAGCGCCGAGGACCAGGCAAAGCTCTTCCAGAAGTTTTCGCGTATTGAAAATGCGCGCAGTGACACGTCGGAGGGTGTGGGCCTGGGATTGTATATGGCAAAGAAGATTGTTACGCTGCATGGTGGTACGATAACGGTCAGTTCTGGCGTGAACCATGGCTCGCGTTTTACAATAGAGTTACCAAATTAATAATAAGGAATGGGATGGGCATATGGCACGTGTACTTGTTGTTGAAGATTACGCCAACTTACAACTTATCTATAAGGAGGCTTTAACCGGTGCCGGCTATGAAGTGGACGTAACCGGGGACGGTCTTGATGCACTGGATATTGCTGCCAAGCGCGAGCCGGACCTTATTCTGTTAGATTTGTTGCTGCCGCACATGGGAGGGTTAGAATTCCTGCAGGCCTACGACCTTAAAAAACACGCTTCGGTAAAGGTGGTAGTGTTCAGCAATTTGTATTCGCCGAATTTGCTTGAAGAAGCCAAGCAGTTGGGAGTGGTGCACTACCTTACGAAGTCGGACTTTACGCCGCAGGAACTCGTAGCGTTCGTTACCAAGACGCTGAATGAAAAAGCACCGCCTGCACCAGACCCGGCACCGAAAAAAGACGCCTAACACTTCCAGCTTCCGCCGTCGTGGCCAGCATGCGTTCTAGGCGTTCAAGCCGAAGACATGGTATAGTGGTTATGTAAAGACTGTCTCTTATACACA
>JARIHB010000144.1 GCA_029288515.1 Candidatus Saccharimonadota bacterium
TCGTCGGCAGCGTCAGATGTGTATAAGAGACAGGATCATTGGCATGATCCGCGAGTTTATTAACGACAATAGCGGAGAGGCCACGCCGCCTGATAAAACCGCCAACACGCCTGCTGCCGGCCAACCGCCACCAGGGGGACATTAAGGTGTACTGCCGAGCGGTTACGGCATGCTACAATAGGGATATGATTAGGGGATAACATGGGTAGTGCAAAAAGTATCTTGATTGTCGAAGACGAAAAGCCATTGCAGCATGCGCTTGAATTGAAGCTGCAGCACGAAGGCTTTACCGTAACTGTCGCTTCCAATGGCCGTGAATGTGTTGAAAAGGTAAAGGAAGGCCACTATGATGCGGTGCTTCTTGACCTCATCATGCCTGAGCTTGATGGTTTTCAGGTGCTCGAGCAGCTTAAGCAGATGCCTGCTATGCCTGCCGTGTTCGTACTGTCCAACCTCAGCCAGCATGAAGATGAAGAGCGTGTGTTAGCGCTTGGCGCCCGGAAATTTTTTATTAAGTCTGATACTCCTTTAACAACCATAGTGGAAGAAGTAAAACAAATATAACTGTTAAACAGGTGGCTAGCCAAGGTGGGCAATGTACCCGAGCATCGATAAAATCAAATCCATCCTGCTCCAGGAACACTATATCTCTGAGGAGGACAGTGCGGCCGCGGAGGCGGCAGCGCACGATAGTGCCGGATATGTTGATTACCTGATAAAGGCGGAGCTGCTTACTAAGGCACTGTTTGGGCAGGCGTTGGCTGAAGGCTTGGGTCTGCCGTTTGTTGATCTGCAAATTAACCCAATCAACAAAGAACAGATAGATAAGATACCACAGGCCGAAGCCGAAGCGAACCGTGTGGTATTTGTAAAGGAGCTGGACAAGGTAGTGCTGCTGGCTACCGACAACCCCGAAAAAGTCGATGAGAAGTCGCTGAAACACCTGTTTCCCAGCAAGAAGATAACCTTAGCGTATACGCTGCCGGAAGGCATTGATGCCAGCTTTAATTTGTATGAGAAGCCGCTTGATACCCGGTTTTCGCAGATTATCGGCACCGGTAGCCGCGTAGCGCCGGAAATCGTTGATGAAATTATTAAAGATGCCTTTGCCTACAAAGCCTCCGATATTCACTTTGAACCCCAGGCTGACCAGGTAATTGTGCGTTTCCGCGTGGACGGCAACCTGCGTCAGGCCGGTGTCGTCCCTAAAGAGTACTTCGAAAATATCTTAAACCGCGTCAAGGTAGAGAGCGGTATGCGTATCGATGAGCACTTGACGGCTCAGGATGGCGCCCTGCAGCGGCACACCGATGAGTTTAAGGTGGATTTGCGTGTGTCATTGGTGCCGACAGTACAGGGTGAAAAAGTGGTTATGCGCGTGCTTGGGTCGTACGTGGAGAGCTACTCGATGGCCGATATCGGTTTGAACGAAGTGCATCGTAATGCTTTGGAAGTATATGCGGCTAAGCCATTCGGTATGATTCTGACAGTGGGACCGACTGGCTCAGGTAAGACAACTACGCTGTACTCGTTGGTAAAACTGTTAAATAAGCCAAACGTAAATATTACCAGCATCGAAGATCCGGTGGAATATAAGGTGCCTGGCGTGAACCAGATTCAGGTGCGCGAACAATCCAACCTAACGTTCGCAAAAGGGCTGCGCGCTATTGTACGACAGGACCCGAACATTATCCTGGTGGGTGAAGATCCGCGACCAGGAAACAGCAGAAATTTCAGTCAACGCCGCCCTGACCGGCCACTTGCTGTTGTCTACCTTTCACGCCAATGACGCTGCTACGGCTATCCCGCGTTTGATTGATATGGGAATTGAGCCCTTCCTGCTGGCCTCAACACTGGAAGTGGTTATTGCCCAGCGCCTTATCCGGAAGATATGCAACAGTTGCCGGTATAGTTTGCCTGCTCGAGAGGCTTTAAAAGCTCTTGATAAAAACGGACATGCCGTGGCGCCGTATTTCTCGGATGACGACAACGTGTACGCCGGTAAGGGGTGTAATGTATGCAACAACAGTGGGTACGCCGGCCGGAGCGCGTTGTTCGAATTTATTGAAGTTACACCCGAAATGCAGGACCTGATCGTGAAGAGCCCGTCGACACGCGAGATTGAAACGCTGGCCCGCAGCCAGGGCAGCAAGCCGATGTTTGAAGATGGCATCGAAAAAGTGCGCAGCGGTCTTACGAGCATCGCTGAAGTAGTGCGGGTGGTAGAACCGCCGCGTACATCTACCATAGCGCCGGAGAAGCGCCATGGGTAATATAAGGGACAAGGCAGTGGTGATCGGCAACAGGCTATTGGCTGCCGCCAAGCGTTTGAACAGCTTAGGGCAGGGTAACGGTCACGCCTTTCATATTAGCAGTAAAGACCGTGAGTATTTTTCCGGCAACCTAGTACTTCTGCTGCGAGCCGGTGTACCAGTGGGTGAGGCGCTGCAGTCGCTTCAGGAGACAAGCAGTTCACGTCAGCTGAAGCAGGCACTGGAGCAAATGAAGCATGACGTCGATGAAGGTATGCCGCTGTACCGGGCGTTAACCCGAAGCGGCGTTGTCGGCGGACAAACACTGGCGCTTGTGGAGCTGGGTGAGCATTCCGGCCGGTTAGTGGACAATCTGGAAGTGGCGGCAAAACAGGAAGAAAAGCAGCGCATTTTTAGGTCCAAAATTCGTTCGGCCTTACTATACCCGTCGTTTGTGTTGGGAGTGACGGGCGTTGTGGGCCTGGGCGTATCCTG
The DNA here is from genome assembly GCA_029288515.1 of Candidatus Saccharimonadota bacterium. GTDB lineage: Bacteria > Patescibacteriota > Saccharimonadia > Saccharimonadales > UBA4665 > PMNU01. Next base: position 2,748 of record JARIHB010000144.1, read on the forward strand.
GTTTTTGTTGCCGCGGCTGGCTGAAACATTTGCCCAGCTGAATGCCAATCTGCCACTTATCTCCCGGGTGCTTATCGGTTTTGGTATTTTCTTGAAGCATAACGGCTTGTGGGCTGTACCGCTTGGTGTTTTTCTATTTTTGACGGCACTGTATGCATTATTCGGTGTGCCGCGTACTAAACGTTACGGCCAGTGGGTGTTATTCCATATTCCGGGTATATCCAAATTACTGCACGAAGTAGAGGTTGCTCGTTTTGGTTATTTGCTGGGCACGCTGTTGCAGGCGGGGCTGTCGGTTACCCAAGCACTCGAATTATTGCAGAATGCAACCAGCCTCGTGCAGTATAAGGCATTCTATAAATACCTGAAGGCATCGTTTGAAGATGGCTATAGCTTTAAGGCCAGTCTGCAGCAGTATGTAGGGAGTGGCGCCCTGCTGCCCCCGGCGGTGCAGCAAATGATTGTGGCAGGCGAGCGCTCCGGGGCGCTGCCAGAAACGCTGATGAGCATCGGCACAATATATGAAGCCAAAGCTGATACGTCAACCCAAAACCTGGAAACTGTTTTAGAGCCGGTCCTTTTGATAATTGTGTGGCTTGGTGTACTGGGTGTGGCCGTAGCGGTTATTATGCCTATTTACGGTTTGGTAGGGGGCTTGGATAAATGATGACCGGCACGGCGCGTATGCAGCAGAGCGGCTTTACACTTATCGAATTACTGCTGTCTGTAGGCATTATAAGTATTATGGTTACCCTTACATTGCCAGTCTACAATATGTTCGCACAACGTAATGAGCTTGACATTGCCGGCCAGCAGTTGGTAAGTGCGCTACGACGGGCGCAGACGTATGCCCGCGGCATGCAAGATGATAGCGCATGGAGTGTGGAGATAGGCAGTACAACAGTCACTTTGTTTAAAGGTACGTCGTTCGGCTCACGCGACGCTACTGCCGACGAAACGTTCAGCGTGCCTGGTACGGTCACGGTTTCGGGCTTAAGCGAGGTACAATTCAGCAAGTTTACGGGCGCGCCAAATACAACGGGCACTATTACCCTCACCAGCAACGCTAATGATTCAAGGACGGTTACGGTCAATGCGAAGGGCAGAATCGATTACTAGTGCGTGGCATACACGCCGGGCCGGATTTTCGGTGATTGAGGTGCTGTTGGCTGCCACCGTCTTCGGCTTCTTGACCGTTGCCGTCGTTGGTGCGCTTATTTATGGCCGCGCTTCTAGCTCTGAGTCGGGTAACCACAACCGGGCGATGGCCCTGGCTGAAGAAGGTTTGGAGGCAGTGCGCAATATTCGGGATGCTAATTTCTCTAACCTTACCGACAGCTCACCAACGTTTGGGCTGGTACAGAGCGGCGGCGTGTGGACGCTTTCCGGAACTTCTGACACAACCGGTATTTTTACCCGTACCGTCACCCTATCTTCGGCAGACAGTAAGCATAAAGATGTGACAGTGACCGTGAGCTGGGGGTCGCATCAGGTATCAGTAACGGGTCAGATGTCCGACTGGATGGCGCAGATAACCGGTCCTATTATGATGGCTTATTCCAAGACCACAACCGTGCCGTATTACCGTACGTGGGACGGTTCGGCATGGAGTTCTGAAGCGGCGGCTCAGACAGTAACAGGCAACGTTAACTATATTGTACTCAAGAGTGCGCGTACCCGCACGGAGGCGATACTTGGTACGCAAACGTCAACCGGCGCTATATTTGTACAGGTATGGAACGGCAGTAGTTGGGGGGCACCAACACAGGTAGGCACGGGCCCTACTACGACGCGCAGCTTTGACCTTGCCTACGAAAAAAATAGTGATGAGGCATTGGTCGTGTATGGTTCGGGCGCTGATTTTGCTTACCGGACGTGGAACGGCACGTCGTTATCGGGCGCCACATCAGTTACTACTCCGCCGACCACCGGTACCGTTAACTGGATGGAACTGCGTCAGAACCCGCTGGCTGCCAGCAATGATATTGCAATGCTCATGCTCGATGCCAACTCAGACGTATATGGGATGTTGTGGACCGGCAGCGCCTGGAGCACTATGGGTACGGCTACGGCCTGGGAAACTTCAGCGGCCTCTGCTACAAAGAAAACCATAGACATCGATTACGAGCAATTATCCGGGAAGGCGATGTTTATGTGGGGCACGTCGACGTCAGGTACGCAGCGGTATCGCACCTGGAACGGTACGACACTGACTGCGGCGACTGCTTTGTCTATTTCGACTGAAGGCGGTGTGCCTGAATGGATACAGTTGGCGGCCCGGCCGAATTCCAACGAAATAATGCTCGGTGTCCAGGATGCGGGCGCCGACCTGAATACACGCAAGTGGTCTGGCTCAGCCTGGGATACGGTAACGCAGCATCCGGAACACTCTTCGGCGACCGAAAATATCGCATCGCGGAACTTTGACATCGTATGGGAGACATATCCCGGAAACGCGGGCAAGGCATGGCTGCTGTGGGGCGACGGTGCCAGCGTTACGCAGCGGCAATGGTCGGGCACGGCATGGGGTACGGCCAGCGTTATCAGCGGTACCGACGACACGTCGTTTATTCGGTTGCGAGCCGATTCGGCTTCCGGGGCGGTATTTGCAGGGGTTTATCAGAATGCTACCTCGGCGGTCGGCGCCCGTGATATTAATGAACGCCATTTACTGAATGGTGGAGCGACATGGTCAGCTAAAAACACCATCTGGGGCGGGTCGACAGGCTCTGACCCGGTATTCTTCAGGATTGATATTGCAACGCCGTAGGTATGGTATGAGAAATAATATGGTATCCCATCTAAGACAAACAGGTTATACACTTATCGAGCTATTACTCTATGTCTCGATTGTGGGAGTGCTGCTTATCTCGGTGACCGGGTTTTATGGTCTCGTTGCCGATACGCGGGTTAAGGGCCAAAGTATTAATGAAGTCGAACAGCAGGGAGCGCTTGCTATGGATCTTATAGCTCAGACCATTCGGAACGCTACTGGTATCACCGCGCCCGTAGCCGGTGCGAGCGGCAGCTCGCTCACCGTGACGGTGCCAACTGGCGCCCTTAGCCCCACGATATTCAACTTGTCTGGTACGACCCTGCAGATCAAAGAGGGTGCGGCAACGGCAGTGCCGCTTACGAACAGTAAAGTCCAGGTAACGAGTCTGACGTTTACTAATCTGACGCGTTCGGGTACGCCGGGTATAGTCAGGATTAGTATGACGATATCTCGCACCAATCCGAACAATAACAATGCGTATGAATATCAAAAGACATTTACCTCGTCGGCGGCTTTGAGGTGAGTATGAAAGAATCACAGAGAGGGTATGTTGCATTACTGGCCGTCTTAATCGTCGGCGCAGTGAGCGTATCGATTGCCACTACGCTCTTGCTAATGGGCACCGACAGCCAGCGGAGCGCTTTGGTGACGATGCGTTCATCACAGGCGCGCGGGCTGGCATCATCATGTGTTGAGGAAGCCCTGCAACAGATTCATGACGATAACAGTTTTACCGGTACGAATAATCTCAGTCTCGGACAAGGTGACTGCAGTTATACCGTCACTAACGCGGGCGGCTTCAACCGTACTATAACGGCGAGCGGTACAGTGGATATCGTTGTCCGGCGGTTGTCGGTGTCCATAACGCTTGGTTCTACCATTACGGTTAATTCATGGCAGGAGGTACAGTAAATGAAATAGCTGTGGGCAAAAGTGGCTGTCGCACAGCCGTCGGTATGGTACAATGAACGCATTAAAGCATAAGCATTACTCCAATAATTGGAAGTGGGCATAACAATTAAAGAAAGGGTTGGGCTTAGGATGAAGCTCTTACACAAATTAAAAGGTCAAAGGGGTTTTACCCTGCTGGAAGTCTTGCTGGTAGTAGCAATCATCGCCATCTTGGCGGGTATTGTAATTATCGCCATTAACCCCGGCAAACAATTGGCCGACTCACGTAACTCACAGCGTCAAGCGGACGTTACGACTATTTTGAACGCCGTCTACCAGTATTCATTGGACAACAATGGCGCTTTGCCTGGTACGCCGGCCTTAACCACTACGGCCACTGAAATCTGTGCGACCGGCGCAGCCAGCTGCACCGGCCTAAGCGACCAAACGGTGCTGACTACCAGCGGCAAGTATTTGGTTGCCATTCCTAAAGACCCGCAGTGTGCCACTACCTGTGCAGCGAATGGAACTGGTTATAAGATTGCTAAAGACGTTAACAACCGCATTATCGTTAACGCTCCGGCTGCTGAATTAAGTAAGGTAATCTCGGTCACCCGTTAGGCATATAGATCATGGCTGCTACAAAGAAAACAACTGCAAAAAAGGCTTCCGCAAAGGCTAAGGCACCTGCCAAAAAAACGGCTGCTGTTGCACCGCGCGCCCCGCGCAAGCAGCCAGCGGCTGCAACAGTAACTCTTGCTCAGCAAGAGATGATGACGCTGCTCTTAGCATCAGTGTTTACAGCGCTCTGTGTGCTATTTGCGGCAATTAGCTATTGGCGGTACCACCTATAAATTAATTGGCGTTGCCCAGATAAAGGGTCACGGTTGTGCCGTGGCCCTTTTGTGATACCAACGAAATATCACCGCCCAGGTACTGCATGATCAGTTTGTCGAGGTATAGGCTAAAACCCATGCCCTCATGATTGAACTTTTCGGCACCCTCACTTTTAAAGAATGGTTGGAACAGTTGGGATACTTTAGCCGGCGGCATGCCTTCACCCTTGTCGGTGATGGTAATGTTCGTACCATCATCAGTGGTCTGTGCGGTGATGTATATAGCGCTGCCGGCTTTACTATAGGTGAGGGCGTTATCGAGCACTGTCTGTATAACGTACGTAATCAGGGTAGGGTTCGGTGTTGCTATAGCAACCTCCTGGCCGCTGAGGCGTACCTGGTAGCCTGTTATCTTACTCTGTAGGGTTTTTTGTGCAGCTGTGACAAGAGTGTCGAGAGTAGTGGAGACAGGCTGATCCGGGCTATGCCCGCCGCGCAGTGTAGCGGCGACAGTGCATTTGTGCAGAACGCTATGGAACCGCTGTTGACCTTCGGTAATGAATTTCGTGGCAGGGGTTATTGGCAGTGTGCCAGCAAGCTGGTCGACAGTGGCCAGATCAGCACGCAAGGTAGTTGCGGTGTCATGCACCAGTTCGTCACGTATACTGTTTGAAGCCGCTTGGGCGTCAAGCAGTCGCTGCATTTCGGTGCGGTCACGTCTACGTAGATGCATATGACGCATCACCAGGTAGGTGCCGGTAATTACAGCCAGTAAGGCCACTGTCTGCAATGCCAGGTTAACCTGCGAAATAGTCAGCGTGCCCCCATGCTGGGCAAGGTAATTGTACGGAATAAGAATAATAATGATGGCAAGGGCGGGTATAAATAGCCCCGGCTGCCGCCACAGGGCCGTAGCACTCAAAGCGGTTTCGCCGCGCTGCGAAAGCGCTACTTCGGCCGCAGTGCGTGTGTCGGCAATCAGTCCTTCTATTTTGGTGCCGATGCCTTGGGCGATATGCCGCAGGGTGATCGCTGTTTTACCCTGAGCGGTATCGGCCGGCAGCATATCGATGCCGCCCAGGATAATGGTTATGGGCGTGCGTAAATAATGGGAAATAAGCTCCATAAGAGTTTTTTTCGATTCGGCGATAACCTTCTCGCGAGCCAAGAGCGAACGCAGAATGTGGTATTCCTGCACTTCACGTTGCATTTGAAAGAGTAGCAGCAGAGTATTCAACCCCAAAAAGGCAATGATAATGTAAGGAAAGCTATAGGCGAGCGGCTTGGGGAGCGAGCGGATAGTATGGGCCGCGGTTTGTGACAGCTTGTCCAGGCTGGCGCCTGCGAAGTCGAGGAGCGCGGCTATACCTCCAGACCGTATGGCCGGCTTAGTAGGCTGAGATGACACCGGCCCAGTAGCAGGTGCATCGCCGATGCGCACATGAAACGTGTGGGTTGTCACGGTGCCGTCTGTATCAGTGACGTCTATGGTAACGGTAGTGCCTGGATAACGCACCGGATCCCATATCCACTCGGCAGTACCCGTGGCATCAGGCATAACGGTAGCAACCACCGTCCCATCCAGACTGAGAGTAGCTTGTTTAAACGATTTTCCTGAACCATTCAGCGGTGTGATAGTAACAGTGTAGCCGCTGCGCGGTATCAGCTGACCGTCGGCTAGGTTGATGGACACTTTGAGCCCTGACGGTAACACGACCTGGGTCGGCGTGCACGTTACATATGTGCATTTACTGTAGTTGCCACGCCCGTATGGGTCGGCGTGCGCATTGCCTGTAAAGATTACAATCGTCAGCCCGACCGCCAAGCCGTATATAATACCCCTTAAAGACTGTCTGCCATGTTTCATACGGTGCTTCTACGCTGCGGCAATGCCGCGGCGTCCCCTTTATCTGTATGTATCGTCGCCCGCCAGGGTGCCTGCACCTGGAACAATGGGAGCTACTGTGAGCCATGATACCATGGTGATAGCTAACGTAACAAAGTGAGATTAACCGTATGCATTTTACCGATCAAGCGCCGTCGGTGCCCATTAGTTCTTATAAACGTACCAAAATAGTCGCTACTATCGGGCCGGCAACGGATAGTTATGGAAAGATACGGGCAATCATCGCTGCCGGAGTTAATGTAGTGCGATTAAATTTTAGCCATGGTACAAACGAGGACCGTGATCGTCAGATTCCCTGGGTGCGTCAGGCGTCCGCCGAACTTAATAAGCCGGTGGCTATCGTCCAGGACTTACAGGGCCCCAAAATTCGTTTGGGGGATTTTGAAGGTGAAATAGCGGTCACTACCGGACAGGAACTGAGCTTTCAGTATCAAGCGTCGCCGGACAGTGGTCATATCCCAACACAGTTTGATCTGAGCGGCAAAGTTAAGTCGGGTGAGCGACTGTACCTGTCTGACGGCAAAGTGCGTACTAAGGTAACCGGCGTACGCGACGGAGTAGTATATGCTACCGCCGACAATGACGGCGTACTACTGAAACGCAAAGGCATAAATATACCCGACACCGATTTCGGCGGCGATGTGCTGACTGAAAAAGATATGAACGATCTGCGTTACGGCGCCGGCCAGGATATTGACTATGTGGCTACCAGCTTCGTGCAAACAGCTCAGGACATAGAAAATCTCCGCCGTATCCTCACCGAGCTCAAACATCCAGGTAACCGAATAATCGCCAAGGTTGAAACTAATGCGGCTGTGGAAAATATTGATGCCATTGTGCAGGCCAGCGACGCGGTCATGGTGGCGCGCGGTGACTTGGCAGTTGAGACGCTTGCCGAATCAGTGCCGGTAGTTCAGCGGCAGATCATCGGCTTGGGCCAGAAATACGCCAAGCCGACCATCGTAGCTACACAGATGCTGCTGAGCATGATGGAGAAGCCTGAGCCGACCCGCGCCGAGGTGTCAGACGTGGCCACGGCAGTGTTTATCGGCGCTGACGCGGTAATGTTAAGTGATGAAACAGCCATGGGTAACTATCCGGTGGAAGCCGTGGAGATCATGAAACGCGTTATTCGGTATGCAGAGCAGCATAATCCGCTCAAGACAGTATTCCATCTGGAGCGCGAGCCTGGCGTATCATCGGCTATCGCTGGCAGTATTATCAGTTTGGCGACAGACATTAAAGCGAAGGCTATTGTGGCCGAAACAAAGACCGGCGCAACAGCACTACAGATTTCCAGCCGCCGTCAAGATACGGCCATTATCGCCGTTACCGACTCGCCGCGCACTGCTCAGCAATTGGCATTAGTGTATGGTGTAAAGAGCTATGTCCGTCCTGCAGAAGAGCAAGCTGCTCAAAAGCTAACTGATTGGCTGCGTGACAAGCAGGTACTGGAGGCTGGCGATGTAGTGGTAACCGTGTCTGGCCGCTACCCCGGCGTTGTCGGCACCACCGACACTATCAAAGTCCGCGTCCTGGAGTAGCTTTTACGTTATAATCGTAAGCATAAGAGGAATGACCATATGTTTACTAAAAAGACTATCCGCGATGTAGACCTGCAGGATAAACGGGTACTAATGCGCGCCGATTATAACGTGCCGTTGGACGACCAGGGAGCTATTACTGCAGACTATCGTATTACCCAGTCAGTGCCGACCATTAAGGCATTATTGGAGAAAAACGTTCGGCTGGTAATCTGCTCACATCTTGGCCGTCCCGATGGTACGCCTACCCCCAAGTACAGTTTACGGCCGATAGCAGTCCGGTTAAGCGAACTCTTGGGCCGCGACGTACAGTTTGTAGATGATTGCATCGGGCCGAATGTAGAAAAAGCCGTACACGACCTGCAGGGCGGCCAGATACTCCTGCTTGAGAACCTTCGATTTCACCCGGAAGAAGAGCAAAACGACGATGGTTTTGCATCCCAGCTGGCGCAGTGGGGTGATATATTTGTGCAGGACGGCTTTGGGGTGGTGCACCGGGCGCATGCCAGCACAGATGCTATTACTCACCATCTGCCAAGCGTTGCCGGCTATTTGTTGGAAAAAGAAGTGGACACCATTACGAACGTTATGGATAATCCGCAGCGTCCGTTGGCGGCAATTGTGGGCGGCGCCAAGATTTCCGACAAAATTGACATACTTAACAAGTTAATTGGCATTGCCGATTTTGTGGCCGTTGGCGGTGCGATGGCTAACACCTTTTTGGTTGCCAAAGGGCACAAAGTAGGCAAGAGTAAATATGAAGAGAGCGATCTGGGTATGGCCCGGGACATTCTTGCGCGGGCCGAAGAGAAGTCAAAGCATAGCAGGTTCGTGTTCTATTTGCCCCAGGACGGTGTGGTTGCTACATCGCTTGATAAAACAGCATCAACACGTTTGGTAGACTGGGACGCTGATCTTATCTCTGAAGTACAAAGCTATCCAAAGGCACCCGACCCTACAACCCAGCAGGTGGCCGACAATGAAATGATTTTAGACATTGGGCCCTTCTCGGCCGCCTTTATGGCCGGCGGTGTACAGCTGGCGAGTACGGTTATATGGAACGGTACTATGGGTGTTACCGAAACACCGGCAGTTCATGGTCCGGTTGGGCCATTCGCACACGCCACCGAAGTGCTTATCGAAGCGCTAACTGGCGAGTTCGGTGTTCGTCCGTTTAGCTTAGTGGGCGGCGGCGATACAGTGGGGTATATTGAGCAGCGGAAATTGACAGGTGCCTTCAATCATGTTTCTACAGGCGGCGGAGCCAGTCTTGAACTGATGGCCGGCAGACGCCTGCCGGGCGTTGATGCGCTCCAGGATAACTAAGCGGTAGCGCCGGTTGGCTCTATACGTACGAAAATGCTTATGGTAAGCTAAGAACAAGTTGAGAGTTACGTAATGCGCAAAACATTATTGGTTGCCAATTGGAAAATGAACCTGAATGTGAGCCAGGCCAGCCTGCTACTGCATCGGCTGCAAGAGCGCACACGCATACACCGCTCTATCGAAGTGGTGTTGGCGCCCACTATGCTGGCGCTACAGCCCCTTAGCCTGCAGATCGACCGCCGTAAATTCCGCCTTGCTGCTCAGAATGCCTACTATAAGGACGAAGGCGCATTTACCGGTGAGGTAAGCTTTAGTATGCTGCGCGACCTGGTACATTACTCGCTTGTGGGCCATTCGGAACGACGGGCTCATTTCCACGAGGATCTGCCTATGGTGCGTGATAAGGTCCAAGCGGCGGTGCGCAATGGTATCGTACCTATCTTGTGCGTGGGCGAAACACACCAGGAGCGCAAGGAGGGCTTTACTAAACGTGTCCTACACGATCAGCTCACCACCGCGCTGGCCAACCTTACCGCCCGCGAAGTTGCCGAAATAGTTATTGCTTACGAACCGGTGTGGGCTATTGGGGTAGGTGATCCAGCCAAGCCGGCGCAGATTCAAGAAGCTATCAGCTATGTGCGGTACCAGGTTGCCCATTTGTACGGCGAAAAGGTTGCCCGTGAAGTGCGCATATTATACGGCGCAAGCGTAGAACCGGAATTTGTGGCCGGTATACTATCCCTTGATGGTGTCGACGGCTTATTGGTAGGCGGAGCCAGCCTCAATCCATATAAATTCGCAGATATTATCGAGGCGGCCCATCGCCTGCAGGTGAGCATAGGCGATGAATCCTGACTCATATGGCCACCGTCCGCTTCGTCCGATAGACCCTTCCCAGCTCCGCCCGCAACGACGGGTGTTCGATATTGCCCGCCCC
>JARIHB010000154.1 GCA_029288515.1 Candidatus Saccharimonadota bacterium
GGATGTCGTCGAGGTTGATTGGCTCATCGCCAATGTCCTCAATAACAACGTCTTCTTTCTCGTCTTTCTTACTTGATTTCTTGGTGCTACTAGCGGCAGCCGGCGCGGGCTCGTCTGCACTGACAGGCGCATTGCCTCCGCCTCCTGACAGAAATGTAACGTCCTGAGCGACAACTTCCACTTTGCTGCGCTTCTGGCCCTCCTGCTCCCATGAGCGGCTCTGCAAACGGCCCTGTACAAGCGCCCGGCGGCCCTTTGAAAGGTATTGCCCAACACGCTCACCAAGCGGACCCCAGGCGACAATATCGATATAATCGGTCGCCTCCTGCCACTCACCGTTCTGGCCTTTATATGCACGGTTCAGCGCCAGGCTAAAGCTGCATACCGATTGGCCGCTGGGCGTTTGGCGGACCTCCGGGTCACGCGTTAAATTCCCCATTAGGATGACTTGGTTGACACTTCGTGCCATATGGTTGGTACCCTCCTTATTAATCTAGGACGGGGTGATCGCCCCGAGCCTGCCTATGCTAACTACTCTTCGTTCTTTTCTTCAACAGTTTCACCACGCTCGGCAGCCTTTTTGGCCTTTTCAGCCTTTAAGGCTTCTGCCTTGGCGATTGCCTTCAGATCCGGCTTGGTGATAAGGGAGCGAATGACTTCGTCGGTAATGTTCAGGGTACTTTCCACCTTGCGGACCGACTGGGCTGGCAAATCTACGGTGTAAATAACGTACACGGCCGACTCATTTTTCTTGATGGGATAAGCCAACTTACGCTTGCCCCAATTGTCGGTGTTTGCCACCGTACCGCCATTGTCGGTAAAAATCTTTTCTACCTTGGTGGTTGCTTTTTCCAGATCGATTTCTAGATCCGGATGGTACAGTACTGCGATTTCGTACTGGTTCATTGATCCTCCTTTGGAATCACGCTGCTATACACAGCGGATGCATGTAAACTCACTCACACGCAGGTTAATTGATAACAGAGGTAATTGTACTATAAAACTCCTTGTAACGCAATGCACACCCTCTTCAAAAAAGCTAGTGTATATGGTACCGTAGCCTAAAGAACTGAGGAGGATAGCATGGACAGTGGCGGCGGCGAGTTTAAAGAAAACACTAATGCAGAATTCGGAGAATTTTACTTAGCACCTATGGACAGCAGCAGCCCGCACTACCTGCCCGACAAAACAGTCGTTGCAAGCACACCGGCTTACGAAGGTACCTACAGCGAGGATCTGCCGCCAGACCAACAAGATGCGTTTTTCTACCGCGAGGCGGTTGCGGGTATTGCCGGTGCATCCCAGGAGGAGTTAGCGGCTAAAGTGTACGCTGCCCGGTTATTCGTTGGCGGCGACGTGCCGCCTCCCGCGCTGAGCGAGCTATTGAATGATGTTTCTCTCCTCCCTGTCGAAAGTGAAACGCGCGCCGCTATGCTGGCCGAGCTTTCAAAGCATCCCGGTACAGAAGCCGCCTGGGATGATGCAGTTGCGGGCGCAGCCGCCATCGACGCGCGCGAAGGGCGGCCTTACGGACATTCCGCGCTTGCGAAGATAGCGGAGGGACAAACGGACTCAGACCGTTTATGGAGCGTATTTGACGCCGCACATACACTAGGCAATGCAAACACTCGGGATGTGGCGCTTAGAACCGTTGTTAAACAGCACCTTGCTGCCGGAAGCTTAGATAAAGCTATGGCTGCGCGCAGACAAATGGGCGTCAGACACACGGCAAGCCTGGAGCGTGATGAGGCGGAGTTACACATTATTGCCGAGATGGCAAAACGCGGCGATATTATCCAGGCCCGCGTTCTACTGGAGAGCGGCATTCCTCATCCGCAGATGTCAACCTGGGGTGAAATAAAGCTCGCCAAATATGATCAAAATAAACATTATCGCTCACGAATGACAACCGCGTGGGGCGTCTTGGATACACGGCGCCGAGCGGAAGTAGTGCATGATTTAATTGATGCGCAACGCCTTGACGACGCCTGCGAACTTGCCCAAGCTATCAGTGCGTCAGCATCACCAGATCTTATAGACAAAGAGGTGCAAACCACAGCTGTCATCGACGTTGCCCGGGCAATAGCGCCCACTAACCCGGATAGCGCCAAGACCATACTCCAAGACCTCTGGGAAGATTCCGTACGCAATATGCTCAGGTTCTTATCGGAAGCTCCGTATGGCAGCGAACGCTCCGGCGAACTCGCCAAACTGTACGCCGCATCCGCCGACCGCGCAACAGCAGAACTTATTACGTTTAATTACCATGACCGTCCGCAGAGTGTCAGAGAGGCCATTGATGGAGCCGACCTTTTCGGCGAGCCCTCAGAGATTGCCCGTGCGCGCATATATAGCACTGTGGCCTGCGACCTGGCACGGGCTGGCCACACAGCAGATGCGGTCCGCTTAGCTTCAAATATTCCCGATTCGTCGCAGTTCGGCACATTACGAAGCGAGACGTTTACCAACGTTGGCTTGATCGCCCAAGCACGGCGCAGGGACACACAGAGGTAACATATGCCGGCGTGCTATTAATCCGTGTGTATAAGGCTCACGAGCATGCCCATTACATCGGTCTGAGAAATCTCGCCACGACGTACACAGTCGATCATTCGTCTATTGAAAGGAAAAATATTCGTTTGTCCTGCATAGCTTACCGTCGCACCCTGCCCTTCTACATAGGCGCCGATAGGCATATGCAACGCCCCGCCCAACCAATCGGCGTAACGCGACTGCGTGCGGGCCAACACGGCGCCCATACGGCCGACAAACTGCATATTGCGGTAGCTGTCATAGGAAAACAGCGTGCCGATTAAATTCTGCACTCTTTCCGATTGTGGCCGATCAGTACGTTGCGAGTCTTTGGCCGTGTTATAAGCCCGGTGCAATATGCTGAGCGCCTTATCCGTAGGGCGTTGTCCGTCAAGTACAAAATCAACGCATGACGTTTGCACGTGCGTACCCATGATAGCTTTAGCTACTGAAGCGCCATAGCCAAAGTCGGGACTCTCTTCCACTATGGTATCCAGTATACGTTCGTACTGCTCATGCAGCTCCGGCGGAATTCCTGCTGCCAGCCGGTGCAGCTCTTCGGCACTTCTAAAGAGTTCCTCAGGAGCATAGCCTTCCAAGAATAGTATGCCGCCGGTTTCCTGCAGACGCAGTGCTTCCGCACGCAGATCAATACCCGAACGCTCCAGATCCTCTGCAGTCAGATGCTGTGTACCCAGGAATCGGAAATCTACAGCAGCGCCATGAGCCTGCCAAAAAGCAAACCCCTCGCGTATCTCAGGATCGTCTAAGATACTTGGAGCAATTTCGCCCGGCCGTAATATAGCTCCGGACAGTGGGTCACGCGGACGGATAAAGCCTTGGTCATCAACGGCATAAATGCGTTCTGTTGGCACAAGAGTCTCTTTAGTAGAATCAGCAGGCTCTCCACGCGGTGCGTCACCACCCGGCAGATCTCCCCGGCTCCCAGTAGGCAAAAAATGCGCGCCTTCCATACCTTCGTTGCGGGCCGTACCGTCGTACGGAGGTTCGGCAGCAGCGTCAAAAGCCCCACCGTCGGCACCGTCCTCAAATATGCCCATTAGACCTCCGGTTCGGCAGCAGCGTCACTTGTGCCGCCAAAGACTTCATCAAGTGAACTCACCAGAACTTCACGCGGACGGGCGCCATCAGCGGGGCCAACGATACCCTGCTCTTCCATTTCTTCAATCAAACGAGCAGCACGGCCGTAGCCGATGCGCAAACGGCGTTGCAAGAGACTTGTGCTTGCCTTACGCCCTTCAATAACGCAGCGGACCGCGTCACGGAACATATCATCATCGCTATTGCTGCCACCGCCCATGTCGGCAACGACGCCACCCTTACCATTCAATTGTACTGGCTGGCTGATAATCTCGTCGTTGTACTCCGGTGGGCGCTGCATGCGGATGTGGTCGGTGACTTTTATAGTTTCGTCGTCACTAATAAACGCACCCTGTACACGCTTCGGCTTAGGCATGTCGGCGGTCAACAGCAGCATGTCGCCCATGCCTAGGAGCTTTTCGGCACCTATTTGATCGATAATAGTACGTGAATCAACTTGGCTGGCTACAGTAAATGAGATGCGCGCCGGCACGTTGGCTTTAATTAACCCGGTGATAACATCAACCGAGGGGCGCTGCGTGGCCAATATCAGGTGGATACCGACGGCTCGGGCCTTCTGGGCAACGCGCACAACCAATGCCTCAACGTCGCGGGCAGCCATCATCATCAGGTCGGCCAACTCATCAATAATAATGACGATGTAGGGCATACCCTCTTCCTTCTTTTCGAGGTTGTATTCAACGATGTTGCGCTTGCGCACTTCGGCCAGAGCTTTATAACGGCGCTCCATTTCGGCCACTGCCCACTTCAGGGCGCTGATACACTTCTCCGGCTCGGTAATCACCGGCGTTAATAGGTGCGGGATATCGTCATACGGTTTCATTTCGACCTGCTTGGGGTCAACCAGGATCAGCTTCAGATCGGATGGGCTGTTGCGGTACAGCAGACTGGTTAGAAT
>JARIHB010000044.1 GCA_029288515.1 Candidatus Saccharimonadota bacterium
TATGCGATCGTCGGCAGCGTCTGCTGCAACTGCGACCCCTGCCCTGCCGCAAGCAGTTTGGCCGATACACGGTATAATCACCACTCAATTCGGCGTACCTGAATGGCCATACCAGGCTGTCCATACTGGCCTGGATATCAGCGACGGCAAACCGGCCGGCGCCACACCGATTGCCGCCTACCGCCACGGCAAAGTTATAACCGCCGAATACTCCGGCGGTCTCGGTAATCATGTAGTTATTGATCATGGCAGCGGCGTAACATCTGTATACGGCCATTTAGCAGTCATCTCGGTGACCGTTGGCCAGGAAGTGGACATTACGACGATGGTCGGTTATGAAGGTTCAACCGGCGTATCAACCGGCCCACACCTCCACTTTGAAATTAGAGTTAACGGGCAAGCAACCGACCCGCACCAATTCATAACCGGCCAACCGTAACCGGCGCACCCCACACAGGCAGCACACTGAACGTTAAATGTATTACAACGATTATGTCGTTTATATCATTGCGCATTGTAGTATAATGGTTGTGTTAACACGTTTAGAGGGGAGAAACAAACATGTTACACGACATAGCATATATTGACGCCGGTACCGGCAGTCTGTTTATCCAAGCAATAATAGGAGGCGTGCTTGCGGGTATTGTTGTACTGCGCACCGCTATCCGTAAAATATTCGGTAAACTAAAGCCAGCTCTTTCCCGCCAGTTAGTCTCCGATGAGGAATCCTAAGCCGGCATCCACGCCTGCCAATCGGCAATTGGTAGCTTCTTTTAGAGACCCTGCAGGTTTTGTATTTAGGGATACTGATGGCACTGTGTACCGACAAATAAATCAGGCGGGCAGTGTTGATCTTGACCAACTCATTTCTAGTGGGTTGTACGACGAGCTTATCGCCAAGCATATGCTTGTCGCCCATTCCCAGGTAGACATCAAAAAAGCGCTTACCGGTGCTGCGACTTCCGTTATTCAGCCGGAACGCATACCCTACATCAGCTATCCGTTTGAATGGTCGTTCAGCCAACTGCGTGATGCGGCATTGCTTACATTGGCGCTCCAAAAAAGAGCCCTAGCCCACGGCATGACTCTGAAGGACGCCAGCGCCTACAATGTGCAATTTATACATGGCAAGCCGGTATTTATCGACACGCTGTCCTTCGAAAAGTACAATCGCGGCACTCCTTGGCAGGCGTATCGTCAGTTCTGCCAGCACTTCTTGGCACCGCTTGCACTTATGGCGTTCGTTGACGCCTCGCTCCTGCAATTGCTGAGAGTACACCTCGACGGCATTCCCCTAGACCTCGCTTCAAAGCTCTTGCCGCACCGCGCCAAGCTGCGGCCAGGCATTGCCATGCATATCGCACTGCACGGCCGCGCGCAGAAAGCCAAAGAAACAGAGCACCAAAAGCAAACGCGCCAGGTAAGCGAGATGGGGCTCACGGGTATCCTGGATAGCTTAGAGCGCACGGTTCGCCGGCTTGCTCCCCCTTCGGCCAACACCGAATGGGGTGATTACTACGACAAAACTAACTACACTCCTGAAGCCGCCGACGCCAAGGCATCACTCTTGGCTGACCTTATACGGCCGCTGGGAATTGCTACTGCTGTTGACATCGGCGGCAACAACGGCCGCTACAGCCGAGTCCTTAACGACCTGGGGATTACCACAATCTGTACCGATATCGATCCCAATGCAGTAGAGGCTAATTACCAGTTCGTAAAACACCACGGCGAGACACAGATGCTCCCTCTTCTCGTTGATATAACCAACCCCGGCGGCGCCATTGGCTGGGCAAATCAGGAGCGGCCCAGTGTTTCGGATCGGTTGCGGTGCGATGCTGTTGTTGCGCTGGCTATTATCCACCACCTGGCTATTTCAAACAATCTGCCGTTCGCCAGGATAGCGGAGTATTTTGCGCAGCTTGGACGCTATGTAATTGTCGAGTTCGTGCCAAAATCCGACAGCCAAGTGCAAAAATTGCTTTCAACCCGTAAAGACATCTTCTCTGATTACACGGAGGATGGTATGGAACAGGCGTTTAATACCTGTTTTAAACTCAAACAAAAAAAGAAGATCAAGGACACCAAACGCACGTTGTACGTATTTGAGGCACGATAGGACAGGGAGTAACATGGCACGGCGAAGCAAACCACAATCAGTCTCTTCAAAATCTCGAAAAGCCCAGCCAAAGCCACCACCCTCTCAGCCCGGCTGGTTCACTACGTTTACCGATTGGCTGCGGCAGCGGCAATGGACACGTTTTATAATACTTTGGGCCGTTGCCTATATGGTGTTGGTGAGCTTCTTTTTGCGTACCGTTCTGCGCAATGACGCATACCTTGAAATCTTCCCGCGCGAACTGCTTTTCCCCATGGCTCTCCACGCCCTGACTGCCCTGTTCGTTACCGCCATCCTGTACTGGATGCCCTGGTTACGCTCGTTTCTCGCGAAACTGCTCGCCGTGTTAGTGCTGTCGTTATTTACAATGGCCTACGATACCAACCTCCAGGCGGCCGGCAATGCCATTCGGGCCTTCACCCCCGGGCTTACCGGTGCCGAATCGTGGCCGATTATCAGCCTCATATACCTGTGTGTACTTATCACTCTTTCAACCTTCATCGGCTATAAGGTTGCAAACCTCATCAGCCGCTCAGACCGTATAAAACTGCGTGACGCCCAGCTAGCCGTCGTAGTCATCGCCGCCTACTTGTGCATACTGCCCGTATTTTCCACGTTCAGAGTGTTGCCGGCCATGATACGCGAGTCACGTATCCAGGCTCCGGAGTACAGCAAACCAACCGCGGCCGCACCCACCGACAAGCCTGACATCTACTACATTATCCTCGACCGCTACACGAATGCCGATGTGCTTCAGAAACAATTTAACTTCGACAACACGCCGTTCACCGGTTTCCTGCGGAACGCCGGATTCACCGTTAACGATACGGCGCACGCCAACTACCCCTACACGACAATGTCGGTCTCTTCCACGCTGAATGCCATGTATACAAATCAGCTGGTTGCACCCTTTAAGGCTACAAGCGTCCAAAGCCGTACGTTGTATCACAACACTATATGGCAGTCATCGGTCGTAAAAGCTCTTAAGCAACAGGGATACCAGTACCACGCCATTGGCTCAACGTACGGCGCCAGCTACAAAGCGCCGCTCGCCGACCAAGAGTATATGGCGAACCACATCCTTACCGTCTTCGGTAAACAAAAGCGGCTGCGCGGCATCGAGGCACTACAATTTATGAACAGTCCGTTCTATCGATTCGCTCAGCTTGGGCATGTACCCGGATGGCCGTTCAGTATCACTGATACTACCGAGGTGCAGGATGTGAGCAAGCAGCTTGCCACCCTTACCAACCTTGCTGCCAGCTCGCAGCAGGGCGGCCGTTTTATCTTCGCCCATATACTTGTGCCGCATGATCCCTTCCTGTTTAATGCCGACGGCTCGCTCTCGGTCTATACCAACGCCGATAACATTGGCCATTCCATAAAGCAAAAATATACTAATCAGGTCGCCTTTATGAATACTCAAATCAAGACGCTGGTCAGCACCATCCAGGAGCATTCGGGTGGCAAAGCCGTTATTCTGTTAAATGCCGATGAAGGCGCGTACCCGAACGTCATGAACAGCACTTTCCAAAATCCCAGCGGCGTTACATCCGACGCGGAAACCGGTTCAAATAACGAAGACATGACGCAATGGAGCGACGACTTCCTGCAAATGAAATTTGGTATCCTGCAGGCTGCCTACATACCACGTGCTACGAGTGACGATTTGGCCGCACTATCCAGTGTTAATCTGTTCCGCATCATTCTTAACCGCTATGCCAGCTATGCGCTGCCCTACCTGCCCGACTGTCATTACGGATTATCTGACGGTGGCCAAAACGAATACCGTTACGCCGATATCACCGCTCGCTTGGAATCTAATCCCGACAAGCGGTGCAGCAGCATGCAAACGTTCCCTGCTCGCGAGAAAACGCACTAGTATTGCTTATTCTTAAGCTGTCTTTAATACTCGGCCGCTATAGTAAGTAGGGCCAAGTAAACAAGGAGACGAACATGAATAGTCATGCACGAAACGTACCCGTCGACTATGCGCTGGTATTGCAGCATATTTACGAAACGGGGGAGGAGGACCTGGCCAGCCTGTCTGAAACGCTCCGCCTGAGCCGCGCCCGCCTCGCACATATCCTGGACGCACTAAGGCATAAAGGCCTCATATCCACCATAACAAGTTCATACGGTGCTGTGTGGTTTCGTGTCAGCCGCAAAGGCAAGAAGTATATCACCCAGCTTTGGCCGGTTCCTACTCAGGCACCCGCCGTTTAGCAGCCGGCTATTATAATCCGCAATCCACCCACCGCGCCTACCGGTGGGTGGATTGCCTTATTGTGCCGTATAATAAGCGCAGTAAGGGAGATATATGAAACGGCAACTTATTATCCGTGGTGTCATGCTGGTAACGGCAGTAGTATTGGGCGTGCTTATTATACGGCGTGACAGTCTCCATGATGTCACTCCCTGCTCTGTTACGCCGGGATGCGTTACTGCTAACAGCCGCATTTCGGGAACTTTCACCACTACCCAGTACGGCTTTCCGGCAGCTTACCGCACCACGCAAGCCTTCCGGCCAACACAAGGTGCGGATTACAAAGAAATGACTATTACGCAACGAACAATAAACATCCCCATAATTGTCATCAACGTCATATTCTGGTTCTGCCTGCTGGATACTCTGTGGCGCACACGAATGGCCATTCGCATGTGGTATAAACGCCGTTTTATGGAGAGTGCAGCCAGCGAAAAACCTGCCGGCTAGGTTTCCATATAGGGCATAGCGCCCGGACGATATGATATGAGGTCTGATCCATCGGACATTGCCCACGCCTGCTGAACGGGCTCTAAAATGCGCCATGTTTCAAGCACTTCGTCACTGCCGGTAAAAAGTATGTGGTTAGACTGCATGGCATCCACCAAGACCTGCTCGTAGGCTTCGGGCATATCGGCAAAGTAATCTTTGAACGCCATGCGCATGGCGTGTTGTTCTACGCGCCATTCATAGCCCGGAACTTTAGCCCATAAGCACAGCTCAACACCCTCGTTGGGCTGAAAAGCAATAACCAGCATATTCGGTTCGTTACCGGCGTCCTTTTTGTATGTCAGGCATATGTGCGTTGCTTTCCGGGCAAGGGCTTTGCCAGTAATTAAGCGAATAGGCACACCGGTCCACGCCGGGTCGGTTGATTCCAGCGTAATATCGGCGTATGTCTCGACTCGTGAGTGCGGGTTGCCCGCTTCTTTGCGGTAGCCAGTATACTGGCCACGGTGGACTGTTTTAGCAAGCGGCATGTGCTGCGGCAGCCGCAAATGGCGCAATGCCGCAAGCCGGTTTGCTGGCACATCATGCACCTGGCCTGCCGCGGGCGGCTCCATCAGGGTGAGCGCCGCCAGTTGCAGCAAGTGGCTCTGTACGATGTCACGCAGTGCGCCCGTCTGCTCGTAAAAGGCCGCCCGTCCTTCAATGCCAATATCTTCGGTTGCAATGATCTCTACGCCTGTCTCTTATACACATCTGACGCTGCCGACGATAAGG
>JARIHB010000180.1 GCA_029288515.1 Candidatus Saccharimonadota bacterium
AATCAGACGAACGCGGTTACGCAGACATAATGGTTCGGACTTTCGATGAGATAGAATTAACGTTTATTACGCCTGATGGTACGCTAAGCAGCTACATGTACGCTCCTGAGGAGCGTGAGGGAAGGAAAATTATGCGCCGGCATCCGGTGAGTATAGCCCACAATGCCCACATGCTTCGCGGGGCAATACCATATCAAGACCTCGATAGGACAGTAAAAGAAAAACTTGCCGAAAACGCACAATTCCGCCAACAAATGGGTGAGCTAACGAACAGCGAAGACCCGGTAGTAGGGCCTGCAGAGGCGGCATTTCTTAACAGCCTGATTGGCACGGCGCTGCCAATGGGAGATCGTCACGACGAAGGGCAGCTAATAATCGCCTCGCAGCGTAGAGCCGTAGGATCGGTACCCCCTGAACCTCTGCTCGCGGCAGTTGCTGCACGTGAGACCGAACGGATAGCGGCCATGTATGCATTTTTGCATGGCGACGAACCGAACACGCGAACATACGAGCATGAAGTTTCCGATGCAACTGGCACAAATAAATATCGCGTCGAGCGCGTCGTATCAACACACGCCCAGCCAGCAGGAGATAGGCCCGCCACGCTTTCGGCAATCACAGCCTATACGATGCCGAGTCCCCTTGTAGCCGAACGCTACCCGCAAGAGAAGCTGCTGGTAAGAGAGTATACATATGAACAACGCACCACTCTATCCGCAGCAGGCAACAAATTGATATTTAAGGATACTACGGTAGTGTCCGGGAGCGAAGGCGATGTGACGCATACCCTACGCAGCGACCACACCGAATACGATATTGCTGATACCACTGAGGTAGTACTCTTCTTACGGCTGCTCTATAATCCATATTAACAGTGGTATATACTAGCACCATGGAAAATATTGGAGACCATGACGACGACCCTGACCAGGATGGCGAACAGCTTGGAGACGGGCCGGTCGAATTCCTGCACAGCGATCCGTTTACGCAGGAACTGCTAATCCACGGTATGCTTACACCCGAAGGAGCGGCCAATACTGACGCGCCCCCGTCTGATCCAGCGGAAGCAGCCCACCAGCAGGATCTGTATGAACGCTCCCAAGCACTCAATGGTGCAATAACTCTTTTTCTTGAGCAAAGTGCGGATATGTACCGCTTGCTTGCCGCACAGGAGGGAATCCCCGGCGAGCCGCTTGACCACTTTGCCCCGCTGGGGGTTGAGCGCTTCGATGGTGCAACTGTCTCGGCCGAGGAAGCTGCTAAAGCACTGCCCGTAGTCCTGACAGGTACGCAGCGCGTCTATCTCGACTACCCGCACCTTGTGCATCGGACTGTTGTCCGGGGCAGGAGAGATGAGCCAATTTGGGTCACTGGCGTTAGCTTGTACTATCAGGACGAACGGGGGCGCGCCAACATCACCGTCAAGGATTTTGGGGAAATGACTGTAACGTTTATTGGTAGCGATCATATGCGCAAACAATACAAGTATACCGTTGAAGATAATTCTGACGCGCCGGGGATACGCAGAGAGGCTGTAGCAGCACCGCTGGATGTATCCTTGCTATACGGTACTGAATCTACAGCTAAAGTAGCGGAACGGGACATGCTCAGGTCGCTTGAAAATGAGCGTTTTAGCCAAGAGGTGCGCGATCTGACTCACGAGCCGGTATCGCTTGTTGGCGCCGAGGAGGCCAGATTCCTACACAGTCTATTGGCTGCCGCTAAACCAATCAGCATTCGTCACCACGAAGGGCCGTTGGAGGCCGTTATTGCGCGCCGAATAGCCAGCAAGGACGAACCCGATGAGCTTCATGCCGCCTGGGCTGCGCGTGAGCTTGAGCGTATGGCGCTTGAGTACGCCAACATGCATGGCGAAAATCCTCAAATACGCACGTATGGTGGTATGGTGTGCGGGAACCAACGGATGGAACGTACGGTAACGACACACGCCGTGCCTAAGGGCAGCCAACCGGCAACGTTTACGGCCCGTACCGAATTCACGGCACCGGCGGCCTATGTAACGCTTTATGCTGAACATCCTAGGGAACTCACAGCCCAAAGCTACACCGTAACCGTCACCACTGAGCTGTCTGCTGCAGGCAATAAGGTGAGGTGCAGGGACCGCCTCCTGATAGTCGGCGATGACAAGAGCAACCCAGTTGACCGGCAGAGAGATTACGATACTGCCGATGAGTATGAAGTAAGTATGTTCAACCTGATGCTGTACAATTCACAATAAACATACCAGAAGCCCCAAGGCTATTAATCAATATTAGCGATGTCAAGCGCAGTGTTAATGAATTCGGCGTGGCTCCATACTAGCGGTGTAACACTGAGGGCGTGGCCGTCTTCGGGGTCGAATTGTTCGCTGAGCATGCCGCTGGGCAAGGCCCGGTCTTTGGCCCACTGCAACAGCTCAACAGCTTTATCCTTTTTGCCGGTAGCGTTGTAGTATTGGGCGAGCCATAACGTGCACACTATCCAGGGGTTGCCGCCATATTGCTGTTTGCTCAGGAAATAGCCGTCGCCAGGGTAACGGATAACGCCGCCGATGGGTGTGGTGTTGCTGAGCAGGCGCTCGACTGTCTGGAACGTTTGCACCAAACGTCCATCGGTGAGGGGCAGGTTGGCAAACATTAATGGTGCGTACAAGTTGGAGATGTCAACGGTGTTGTCATATTCCAGATTACCGCTTTCTTGCAGGAGGAAGCCTTTGCGGAAATAACCGTCCGGGTGGTAAAGCGCCTGCAGGCCGGTGCGCATACGTTCGGCAGTTCGCAGCCACGTAGCGGCGTGCTCGGGATGTTTGGCGACTTTAGCCAACTCGGCCGCTGTTTCGAGCGCGGCAATTACAGTGCATACAGTGTATGTTGAAGTTAAGAACTTCTGCTCCCATAGGTCATAACTGGCATGAGGCAGACCGGTGGATTCATCTATGAAGCTCGTCATAAAGTTGGCGCAGGGCATAATAAAGCTGTCGTAGAATCGCTCTATGTACGCGTTGTCGTGACTGGCTCGGTAGTATTCCCCTAACATGTATATCACCATGGCGGTCTCGTCTTCCTGGATAGCAAGCTCGGAGTGTTTGCCGTGCAATATGGGGTGCCAGGTGCTGCCAATAGCGCGGTCCGGCTGGTATTTGTGTGCCAGATAGCCGTCTTTGTGCATGGTGCTGCGTGCAAAATCGAAGAAGTTGCGGGCTTCGTCGTAAAGGCCCAGGCGTATCAATGGCCACACAGCATAGCTGGCATCGCGCGGCCAGCAGTAACAGTAGTAGTCGCGGCCAAAGTTAAAGATACTGCTGTCGCCGCTTGCCAGTATAGAGCCGCGGTCGTCGCAGTGAGCTTTAATAACTAGTGCTGATTTTTGCGCCTCGATACGGTCGGCGTCTGCCAATTTGGCCAGCTTTGATTGAGCGGGTTTAAGCCATCGCTGCCAGTATTCGCGGGCCTTTTGCAGTCGCTCGTCCACGGAATAGTACTTTAGATGTGAGTGAATGGTTTCGGCGTCTGCCTGGCTGTCGGCAGCCACTACCCAGTAGTCAACCACTGTTTGCGCTCCGGCATCTACCATGCGGCGGAAGCGGATGACGCTGTCCACGCCACCATGCTCTACAGGGTTGCCGGACAGTTCACCATCTTCGGCATCCATGAAAGTGCCGGCTTTGCCTTCAATACCATAATTGCCGATTGCAAATTGGTCGAAGTCTTCGCCGGTAGGATCGCCAAAACGTCCGGCAATAAGCAAACAGCAGCGACCTTTGTAATCTAGAATGTAATGCAACTCCGGCACATACAATGCGGTATCGGCGCGACCGGCGCGCGAGATTTGGAACACCTGGTGCATGAACAGACGTATATCACGCTGGGTGTGGCCGTGGTTGGTAATGATGGCCTGCCGGATGAGAGCATTATATTCAGGGTCGACAAAGTCTTTAAAATTGAGGGTGATGTTGAGATCGGCAGAGTGAAGAGTAATGTCACTAATTAACGCCGTGTCCTCAAATGTGACGCTACGGTCCCAGTGACCGTCGCCAACCCAGTGAAATGTGCCGTCTACCCAGACCCCAATTTTATGCATGGAGTTACGGGCATTGGTAAGGTTGTCCAGCCCAACGTACGGATAGTAAAAGTCGTGCACTAACCCGTTCTCGTCGAGCCCTACGAATAATTGTCCATTGCTAAGCAAAACTGGACGGCCCATATTCGTCAAATCTCCACCCCATGCTCGCTCAGGCGGAAGCGCATGTCGTGGTAAGCGTTCATGAAGGCAATAAAGGCGTCGTAGGGATTGGCGTATGGACTAAAGTAAGCGTGAATATCACCGTCATTAAACCACTTGGTGCACATGTAGTACACGTGGTCGGATGTTTGCAGCTTGCGCCAGTCTTCGATCAGCTGCAGATCACCGGTGCCGAGCACCTTTTCTTCTAGGGCATACAGAGCGTGTATGGCAGACTGCTGCATGCCGTTGCCCAGCCAGGCACTCAGGTCGCGCTCGGTGTCGGCCCACGTGATGGTGTGCGGTGCGTCTACATAGTCTACCGGTTCGTTGGCGTCTATTACTTCTGAAACAGTCATAAAGGTGTTGCCTGGTTTTTTCAGCCATTCGTTCGGTAGGTGCTCTAGGAATTCAAAAATACCGGACTCGTCCCATTGGTGCTCACCAAAGGTCTCATAGTCC
>JARIHB010000187.1 GCA_029288515.1 Candidatus Saccharimonadota bacterium
GGTGTTCAGGCCACCACCCTTGCCTGTGGAACCGCCGACAAACGGCGTGGCGACCGTTACTGTACCGCTGCCGCTGTTCAGTACTGAGGTAACGCCCATGTTGTAGCCCTCGGTGCCGGCGCTTAATGTACTGTTGGAGCCGGGCGTGGTAGAGGCTATGCTCGCCCCGGTGCTGGAAGAGCTTAAACCGGTAGTTGCGTCTTTAGCCCATACCATCCAACCGGTGCCGGCATTCGTGGTAACAGCTACGGTAGAGGGCGTGGGGCTGGTGCTAACGGAGCCAGTGCCTAGGCTGCCTAGGTTGTCACTGGTGCCGGTAAGCGAGAATGTGAATGTCTGCGGTACGCTTGCCTGAACGCTGATGGAATCGGCGGTAAGACTCTGTGTGCTGAATGAGGCGCTGTCAATTGTCGCCGGAACGTTGTCGCGGGTAGTGATAGTGCCGCTGTTACTACTGCTGGCCGACGACTTGACCGTTACGGCAGCCTGGTTAGTCCAGTTAAAACAATACACGGTACTGGTGCTTGCTAAGTCGCCGCTGGGGAATGTAACCACCTGGCCGGTAACGTTTGTGGCGGTGTTGATGCCAGTCCAGGCGGCAGCGCCACTCGGCCAGCTAAGGTTGGTGGTGTTGACGGTGAATGTGCCCGCTACGCCGAGCGTATAACCAGTGGGAAACGTTACCTGTACGGTTGCTTCGGTGGCGGCAGTAGCTGGCTTAGCACATACCGTACCAGTAGTTTGCTGAGAGGTTTGCATGCGGTCGAAGCGTACTGTAGCCGTGCTGAGCGTACCGGCATGTGCCCTCCCCGGCTGCATGACAGCCACAACAGCTGCCAGAGCGACAACGGCGGAAACTGAGTAAAAACTCGCTTTCTTCGTAGTGAGCTTAAGAGATGTGAGTGTCGGCATGAGGTTCCCTTCTAATGCTTATGCTTTGCACACTAGTATGCGCAAGCCGGGCAGCAATTTCAAGACTTAAATCTAAAATAATAATGAAATATTGAGAAGTACTGTGTCGCTATAGTTGGGCGCGGCCGGCACGATGTTATCGGCCTTGGCTAGCAGCCCGAACGTCAGACTGCCGTTAGTTACAGGTGAGCCAAAGCTCGCTATCTGCTGCCAGCCGGTGGTAAGCGCCCCAACGTTGTTACCCGATCCGTTAAAAGGGCTGGTTGAGACCATCGGGCCGCCGCTGGACTGCGAGGTAGCGCTTATCTGTGCGCCGTAGCCTTTGGGCGCGCTGTCGAGGTCGGCTGTAGCCGACGGCAGCGTATAGCCGACAGTACCGCTCGTAAGGCCACCGTTTTGGCTGCGTACCAGTACCTGCCCGCCGTTTTCGGGGTTGGCAGTAATAGTAGCGGTGATAGCGCTGTCGGCAGCTGTAACGGCACCTGAGGGCAGGCTGCTGAACGTGCTGGTAAACGGCGGTGTGCTGGTAAGCGAGGTCGCCAGGCTGAAGGTAACACTGGGTATGCTGGTGCTGGCTGAGGCTGTAGGCCCGAAAGCGCTGCCGGTATGCACTCCTTGGAGTGCGGCAACCTTTACCTTATATGCGGTGTTGTTGGTCAGTCCGAGGATAAGGGTCCCGCCGGCTCCGCCCCAGGCGGCATATGATTGATAGTTGGCTACCGCAAAGTTCGTACCCACTGTTTGGTCGGATCGTACATATTTTGTAGTGGTGAAGTTGTCGTCGCTGATAGCGATGGCAAATTTCGTATCGCTTGGTGCCCCTCCAGTGTTAATAACAATTTTTAGCCGGTCGTAGCTGTTGTCGGGGTTGGTGAAGGTTGGCGCCGGCGGAGCGCTCAGCGTTGATGAGGCCTGTACACCGGCCGGTAATGTATTTGAAGCGCTGCTTAATGAACCGTTTAGTGTGCCGGTCGTGCCATTCAGGTGGTAGTTAGAGCTGCTGCCGCTGCCCGCACCGCTGCCGAAATCAAAATTCTGTAACACGTAGTTCGAGCTGGTAGGCATAACTGCCAGTAAGGAAAATAGAACAGCCCTCAGCATAGTACCTCCTACTATACCACGCTTATGTTATTGATTGCTGGAGGAGTTTGTGGAATCGGTGGTCGCTGGCGGCGTGACCAGCTTATGGACGTACGCTTCTATTTCGCTGAAATCGTCCACGCCGAGCCGCGGGATAAGCGCACTTTGGCCCAAGCGCGTACGATAGCTGGCGAGCAGACTCTCACCGTCGACGTCGTTCAAGCCTACCGAACTGACGGAACGGTCCGGTATATTTTTGCCAATCTGGTACAGTCGCTTGGCATTGCCCAGGGTGAGGTCGGTCTTTACATTGTCGCCGAACGAATCAAAGAGCTGTCCCAGCTTGATGGGATTAGCGAGCGTCCCGCTGGATATGACCTTACTCTTGAGCGCCACCAGTATGGCACGCTGGTTTTTGCCGCGGGTGAAGTCTCCTAAACCATATCCGTATGCGCCGTAAGCATTCCCGCGGGCACGGGCCAGACCCAGCGCCTGTATGCCGTTTATATGACTGGTGCCGTTCGGCAGCCTTACAAGCGGTTTGTAGCCGTTGTTCAGGTCGGGACTGGGGTCGTACAAACCGCGCGGGTCGCTGCTGTCGATGGTAACGTCGATGCCGTCTACGGCGTCGACTGCCTGCCGCACTGCGGCGTAGTCAACCAGCGCATAGTAGTGGATAGGCAGGCCCAAGTGTTCCGACACGGTTTTTTCCAGCAGCCCCATGCCGCCTGATGCGTATCCGGCTTCACTGAAATGATCGGCTTCGCCATCTTGGTAGGTTTCATTGATTTTGGCATAGCCGTTGCCGGGAATATCTACATATAGATCGCGCGGAATACTGAGCATAAAGGCTTTATTGTTTTTGGTATCGATGCTCACCACCATTATGGAGTCCGTGAGGTTGGCACCTCCGTGGTTGGCGTCGTCGGCGGAATTGCCAGCGAGCAGTAGATTGACGCGGCCGTCGTCCTCGCCCTTTAACTTTTCCTGGCTGAAAATATCGGCCAGACCGCCCCAGCCGAATATTTTCAGTTCATTGCGCAACACTTTCCACGCCACCCAGCCGCCGGTGACAATAGCCACGGTCAATATAATAATGGCGAACCATTTCGCTATTTTTTTCCAGCGCTTCGGCTCAGGGGGAACGGTAGCAGTCTGGGGGCGCGTCCGGCTGCCGGCCGGGTGGTAGGCGTAGTTGGGCAATGAACGGTTTAGGTCAAGCAAGTTGTCCGGTTCGCCGCTCCGGCGCTTGGGAGCCGTGGTCTTCTTGTGACGCATTAATTCTATTATACGTGCTTTCCTGAAAATTTGCTTAGCGTATGATACTTTGACTTGTGCTGATCCCTGGCGTGTAATAGAGGTATGAAACAACCGTACACCTATTGGCTTATAGCCCGGGGCTACCTTGTGCTGTTAATGCTGGCCGTGCTTCTGGGGTTTGTGGCCCGCGGCACCGCTGCTAACCGTACGCTGCCCTTGCCTTATCCGGCGGCCACGACAGGATATGATGTATCATGGCCGAACTGTAGGGCGGTGCCGCCAACATCTGATGCTTGGGGCGTGGTGGGTGTCACCGGCGGGCTGGTGTTCAGCGAAAATCCATGCCTGCAGACCGAGGCGTCCTGGTTCCGTACGCCGACACTGTATGTGAACACCGGCTACGCCGGTATACAAAAAGCCCTCCGTTTTGCCCATTCGCCGCGTCGGTGCGCTTCTCAAGATGAGCAATGCCTCGCATATAATTATGGATATAATGCTGGGCTATACGCAACTGAGCAAGCATTCAGTCACCGGCTGTACAGTCGTATGTGGTGGCTGGATGTGGAAACGGAAAACAGCTGGTCGGATGATCCTGAAGTAAACCGGCAAGCGCTGCGCGGAACCGCCGATGCTATACGGCACCAAACTGCCGGTGCGACGATCGGCTATTACTCCTATCCTGCCCAATGGGATCACATTACTGGCAGCTGGCGACCTGGTAATCCATCCTGGGTTGCTACTGGCACTGCCAGCCGCGAGGCCGCAGTTGAAGCCTGCTCGCAATCAGGCTTCACTGGCGGCCCGGTGTGGCTGGCTCAATATGTCCTTGCACTGGATCATGATTATTCGTGCCCAACCATCTAGCACGGCCCACGTTATAGCTCGTTTTCGGTATTGACGCCACGCCGGCCGGCTTGGCGGACCTTCTCCTGAGCCTGTTCGGTAGCATTTTTGCCTTTCTCCATGGTTTCTTCGGCTTTTTCTGCGGCCTTTTGTACGCCTTGCATCAGCCGTTCACGGCTCTTGTCGGCGTGGTCCATCATTTTACTGCGGGTCTGTAGCGCCTTGTTCTTAAGGCGCTCGCGCGTCTCTTCACCGCCGCGCGGCGCCATCAAGATGCCCGCTGCTACGCCTGCGGCGGCGCCTGCGATAAATGCGAGTGCTGTATCTGATTTGGTCATGCTGAACTCCTTTCGTCTGCTTATCATCAACTTTTCTATCCTAGAGGCGCCGGTGGATATTTGCTGTAAAAAAACGTACGCCCTGCAGTCCGGCAAGACGCTATCCAACAGTGGTAGCACGGCCTGTGGGTAACTTAGCGCAGCACTTGCACGGCACATAACCCCGGCCTATACTAACCACTAGCAGCGTGAGTGCTGGCCGTAAGGTCTTCTTACTCACGGGCTTATGTGATCTTTAACCAAGGGTGCACACATACTGGCCATACATATGGAAACAGCGTCCCTGCAGCCTTTATCAAGCATTGTGATTGCAGCGAGAGCATCGGTGTGGAACGGTCATCCCCTGCTACTGCGACACTCTTACAATCCGTTCGAATCGTACTTTTAAAACATTACTAAGGTATAGGAGCTTGACCTATGGGTAACCGAGTAACAATAAACAAAGAAGTCAATGTACCGGAGCTGTTTTTTCGCAGCCAGGGCGAAGTGCAAGGCGAACTGCGGAGCTATCCGCGCCGCATGGAGTTCGAAGGCCGCGATTACACTTTTATGGACGGCTTACGCTACCTGGTCCATAAGGGTCAGCAGCTGATACAGGTATTCGACATGACCGACGGCAACCGCGACTACCGCCTGTGGTTTGACACCGCAGCCAAGTCCTGGACGCTCGTAGACATGACCCGCTAACCTGCCGGTGACTTTAAAAAGCCCCTCGTACGAAGGGCTTTTTATTTTTTACTGCCGGGTTGGGCAACCTCTTTTCGGAGGCGATGTGATCATAACGTGTCGCTAGTTTCCTGGAAGACGAACGTGTCGACGGTTGATGGTGTCTGGTTGGCCTCTTGCGGTGTATTCGTCGCACATACGCGGGGCGCTATCTTCCAGTCGGCAGCGGTATTGGTGTCCTGGCGCGGCGGCGCGCGGCGGATGGTCGTGCCCAGAGACAGCGCCGGCAAGGCCGGCGACTGCGAGGTGTCGCTGCCCCAGCTGACGCCATCCACAGTCACGCCATTCCTGTCTCTTATACACATCTGACGCTGCCGACGATAAGGCTCGT